>JANQML010000303.1 GCA_028280105.1 Desulfobacula sp.
ATCTGTGTCGTTACAGCTCGTTTGCGGTAGGGCAACTACAGCTTCACGACCTGTGCCTGACAGCTAAAGTAAAATCGATTCGTGAAATATCCGGGATAGGCCGCTGAAGAGCGAACGCCAACTGTTCTTAGCACGATCATCATTAATAGACTATCAGTTCAGCAGCCAATGAAACCCAGCGTTATGCATAATAAGGCAATTCAATGGTAAAGGGAATCATCTTCGATTTTGACGGAACATTGGTTGATTATATACGCGCTGATATATTTTGTTTAAAGGCTGTGCACGAAGCCTGCAGGGCCTCTTGTCCTGCCGATGAGTTCGTTGAAATTGCCGTTGAAGAAATTATGAAATTTCATTCTCTTGTAGATGCGCACAAAGAAAATCCGTTGTTCATGCATCAATTCAGACTGAAAAACAGTCTCAATCGGTGTGGCATGCCCTGGGATCAGAGGTACTTAATTTTCTATCTAACCAGGCAAATCACACCTGTCATAGTATTGCTGAATTGAAAGAATGTATTGAGAAATTAACAGCATAAACCTCATCGTTGCAAAAAGCGTGAAGCTTCCAGCTTTAAGGCGCCAAGGTCGCCGTTGTAGTACTCTACCGCAAAACCTTGGGAACGAAGAAGATGGAACCTTCACGCTTTTCCCGGAGGGTAAGAATTTCTGAAAAAAGATGCAATGGCCGAACCCACTTATGATGAAGTCTTGAAAGCATCTTTAAATTCAAAGCGTTTGTTGTACCGCCAACGGATTTCATCTTTTATGATAAAATTTTTATGCAACGTTGAGGTAAAAAGAGCGTCAGGTATTAGTGCCGTTCCCGGGTTCATGTAAGCGGAGGTGTTTTCCGGGGAGAAGGCCGATCCAGCCGCAGTAAAAACGGGATGGCGCCGAATCCGATTAGCGCACTCAGGATAAACATCTTCTCCAGCCCTGCCAGGTCCCCGATGATTCCGGCAAAGAAAACGGCAAGGGATCTCACGGCAAATGATGTCATCATAAAGAGGCCGTTGGCTGCCGACGGATTCTCCCTGGCATTTTCCTGGATAATCGCCAGCATCACCGGTGTGGTCGAAAGAACGGTAAATCCCGTAATCATAAGCATAAGAATTTTAACCCATCCGGAGGCAAACACAAAGATAAGCATGGCAACCGGTGCCGCCGTCAGGACCCAAAAGAGCACCCGCTGCCTGCCGATCCGGTCACTCAGGGTCCCGGCGCTCAGAACCCCCAGAACGCCGAATGCCTCATAGAGGGCAAGGGCGGATCCCGCCAGCCAGAGGTTTCCGGTCTCTTTTTCGATAAAAACCGTTATAAACACCCCCATGGATGCGTGCATAAAGGACCGGGCCGATAAAATACCGGAAATGGGGAGTAAGACATGTCTGATTTCCCGGTAAGAGGCGGTTAATGATCCGTTCCGTTTGATGCGGGTCTGCTCTTCCTCTTTTTCAAGGAAAAAGTAGAGCAGGATGGATGTGAGTACGGCAAATCCCAGCACCCCGTAAAAATGATCCTGACCCAGGAAAGAGACGGCTGCCACGGCAATCATGGGGCCCACGGTCCGGGCCGCTTCCCCGCCGGTCATAAAAAAACTCATGCCTTTGCCTTTCCGGCTGCCCGAGTACTTGGCAATCAGTACCGGGGAAGGTACGTGATAAAGGGCGACACTGATCCCGGTGCAGAAAAAAAGACCCAGCAGCAGGGGATAAGAGGATACGTTTAAGATAAAACTCATGGGAATGGCCGTAAGGGTCGGGGAGAGAACAACCAGCCACCGGGCCAGGCCTCTGTTATCGGCAAACAATCCGATAACCGGGTTAAACAGTGCCGGAATCTGCATAACCGTTGACAATAAACCGGCCTGGCTCAGGCTCAGTGAAAGCTTTTCAATCATTATCGGCAGAAGAGGTGCCAAAAAACTGGTGTAAACATCGTGGACAAAGTGTGAAAAGGCAACAAGGGATACACGGCCGGTTTGAAAATCTCTGGGTTTCATTCCGACATCTCTATCAGATCTGTTTTCCAATGTAAAAAGAATTATAGGATATTCCCCAACTTTACAAAAAGCGTGAAGGTATCAGCTTCAGGGCGGGTAGGTGACTGACTTGTCATGCATTGTTATCCAAGAGTTGATAGAATGATAACAGATTTCCAAACGGGTCACTGAATTCAAAATAGCGCACTGCATTGGGCACTGTTTCGATCTCTCCGGCCATTATTCCAAGACCCAGTGCCAATGTATGACTCGCTTCAATATCGCCTGTTCCAAAACCCACGTTTTTTACACTGGCCTCTTCGAATTCCGTCTCAAAAAGCTGCAGTGTGAAGGAGGGGGTAATGCATATTTCCCAGACACCTTCTGACGGGTTTAACTCGTCAAGCTCGCCTAGAAGCTGACGATACCAATCCATTGCCTGAGTCAGATTCGCCACGGGCAATCCCACGGTTACGCTGTTGATTTTCATTATTTGGCTCCTTGCGAAATTAATGGATGATAAAGCTGATTAACGGACCCGGTTACCATTCATCCCTGCGTTATTCAACCGGATATCTTGCGTATTAAACGAATCCGATATTCATTCATGTGAACAAAACATATCAAGATGATCATATCGCTGTAAAGCGATAAAAAGAGATGCTGATGGCTGCTGAACTTTTTAAATTGCGATCCGGTGAATTTGTTCCATTATTTGTAAATCAGGACGCTATGGGAGGCGTTCCCGCCCGGTCACGGAAGGCAGGTTTCAATAAAAGAAAGACCAAGGGCGGTAAGACAAATCGTAAAATGATCGCTTATACGGGGATTGATTTTATTCAACCCGGTTTTATTCGTTTTATTCAATCGGGAGTCGTTTTTTTTAAGGGGATGTTGTTGCGGCGTGCACCGGATAATCAGGTTTTGCCGTATTAAATTATCCATCGAAGCCTGGTATACATTTTCTTTAATCTTCCCGGATTTCAATATGGATTTCAATATTTTTGCCGGGCAGCACGGGTAATTCAAGGGAGGCTCTTCGGCGATTCGGCTGTCTGTTTCCATAAAGACTCTTGCCGCTGCTTTTGCCCGGTTTGAATCTTCAATGCCGTGATCGGTCCGATACATCTCCATAATCCGTTTTCTTTCTTTTGTTCTTCTCTCTTCTTTTTTCAACAGAAAAGCTTCGTAACAGGTATTCAAAGTTTTCAAATCAATGATTTCAAGCTGTCTGATAATATCGATGAAGACATACCTTGGAGAGACGATATCCGGATCCAGAGCCGCAGCAAAAAGCCGTGCCCAGATGTCGTGGAGTTCTTCCTGGTCTTCAAGTGCGGCTGATTTAAAAATGGGAATGGCCATTTTGGACTTTATAGGGCGGATATGATTAGAATTTTTTTTTTTATCGAGCAAAGTTTCGATTTTTTCAATCAGATTAATTTGACGGTCCCATCTTCTGAATCGGCTGATTTCATAGAGAATGTCCAAGGTTTCTGCTATATCTTTTTTCATCACATTGGAAATAAACCGGCCTGCCCTGTCCAGTGTTCCAATGTCCAATCCCGTTGTTCTGGATAATCCTTGAATGGAGTTGGCTGTCTTTAATAATCCATCTGTCATGACGAGTATTAAAGCAATGGATTGTTAGCGTACGGTTAGGTTTGTGTGACTGTTTTACATTTCTCTTTTTTTGAGACATTCACGGGCGGTCAGATTATTCTCAATCGAATAAAATAAGATATAACCCCGGATTCTGCAAATGCTGTTTGGGATAAGCGCTATTTGATATTCGCAGGGGTGAAAAAAAGAATGGAATGAAAAAGGGGTGCTATAGTATCCGAATCACTTTTGCCAGGCCAAACCCGCCCGCAACCCCGATTACCATAGCCAAAGCAATTCTAATCAGCCGTATGTTTTTTCTTCTCTTCAGCTGGACAGGCCCGGCTTTGGGGTCGTTGAGCGTGTCTTTCAGGCGTCTTTTTCTCTTTGTCATGCAAGCGGACTCCTCATTTCAGAATTTCTTTTGCCAATGCGGTAAATTCTTTTGCCGATTTCGATCTTGGGGAATAATCGATAACTGTCTGTCCGGAGATCATGGCTTCCACAGCTGCAATTTTTTGGGTAATCTCGGTGATAAAAACCGGCAGCCCATATCCGTCCAAAGCTGCTTTGGCTTCCTTTCCGATGCGGGTTCCCGGAATTTTACGATAGACCAGCAGCACGGCCTCCATCTTTTTATTCTTTTTCATGACCCGGCGAATCTGTAGGACGGTATCGTTGGCACTCCAGATGTCCAGAGGGCTGGGGGATACGGGTACAATGGTCAGATCGCAGATTCGCAGATTGTTAAGGGTGGTTTTCTCCAGCGCAGGAGGAGAATCAATGATCAGAATATCGGCATCTTTTTTCAGCTGACGGATCTGCCTGGGCCTCACGGGCCGAGATTGATGGAGAACTTTGACCCCGGGGTCCTCAGCCACGGCCTGCCATTGAATCAGACTGCCCTGGGGATCCGTATCAATGAGACGAACCTCTTTACCCATTTTATAAAAGGAGCCGGCAAGATTCAATGCCAGGGTTGTTTTGCCGACCCCGCCTTTTTGATTGACAATACTGATAATCATCTTGTTCGTATCCTAACATCAATTTTAAAAAACACTAACAAAAATGTAATATATTTTCTTTAATTTACACCCAAAATAATTTTTGATGTTCTTATTTTGGAGATAACACCATGTACGTTGTTCATGATGTCCCCGGCAGATTGAGAGTTAAACTTGAAAAACTGAAGAATAATCCCCACCGCCTCGATCAGGTTGAAGACATGCTCCGGATTGACGGTACATATCGAGTTAAGTCCAATGCCACAACCGGGAGTGTTGTCATCGAATATGACAAGCTGTCTGTCCAGCCCAAAACGTTCACCGATTTATTAAACCGCAACGGCTATGTACTTGACCCGCAGAAAAAGCTTGAACGGACAGCCGAAACCCATGAGAAAATAGCGGCCTCTTTAGGCAAGGCGACATTTTCATGGCTGGCGGGCCGGGTTCTTGAAGCCAATGGTATGCCCTACATAGCGGCATTTATATAGTTGCCTTAGAAAAGACCTTCTTTTACCCGGTGTCTGCGTTGGATAAAACGGTTTTCTAGCGTGGCTGAATGGAAGCGGTTCACTTCATCTTTTTGGTAATCCGTTCTATCCGGCCGGTATATCCTGTCTTTGTCCCGTCATCAAGGCCGAAGCGGATGGCTTTTTCGCAGATATGAACGGCCTGTTTAAATTTTTTTGCCTCTTCCAGTGCAATGGCCAGCTGTTTAAAAATGATGACCTGTTTGGGCTTGTCTCCCATCTTTTTGAAAACAGACCCTTTCAGGCTTTCAAACTCTTTTACATACTCATCACCCGTATTCAGCATCAGGTCCGACATCTTTTTATTTTTCCGCCGGTCTTTATAGGCAATCTCCGTGATTTTTTCATACAACAGATGGCGTGTATAAGGATCCTGCTCGGATTTTAAAAGGGCTTTGAGTTCTTTTGGATCCTTACCTGCCGGATCAGTCTCCCCAGGTGGCGTTGCCGCTTTATCTTCCGGTTCAGCAGCTGCAGTTTCCTCTTCGACTTTTCCGGTTGTGCCTCCAGCCGCTGAGGAAGAATCCGGACTTGAAGCATCTCGTTCTTCAAGTTCTCTTTTTTTTCTTCCTTTAAAGAAAAAAAAGGCCAACGCACCCAATGTCGTAACCGATATCCAATACATAATTTTTCCTTTCGTTTATCCATCAGGCTACCAGCCCCAAATAACTGCTAACGGTAACGATGGCGTAAATGCCCAGCAGCATCAGGCTGAACTGCTTTTTAAAGACGCTGCCGGAATAATAAATCCCCAGCCTGAATATGATCAATGTCCCGATCATTGCCGGAAACAATAATTTAAAAAAGTGGTCCGGTGCTTCAAGCCCTCCGCTGGTTACACTGGCGGACGCGCCTGCCACAAAAAGGACATTTAAGATATCGGCACCGATGATATTTCCTATGGCCAGTTCACCATATCCTTTTCTCACTGCTGTGACAGATGTCACCAGTTCGGGTAATGAGGTGCCAAAGGCGACGAGTGTGGCACTTATTAGTCCTTCCGGCAGGCTCAAACGCAGTGCGGATTCCTGCACCGTGGGAATTAAAAAGTGGGATGCCGTCACCACCATTGCAGAACCCAGAATCAATTTTGTCAGGGTGGTAAATGTGCTGGACGGAGGCTGCTCATCATTTTCATCCCGGCTGTCAGAAGGATCTTCTTTCATCCACCGAATCGATCCCCATAAATAGACTGCCAGTAGAATCAGGAAAACAATACCCATTTGACGGGGTAACGTGCCGCCGGTATTGAAAAGATCCCTTTCCCCGTAAATGGGGATGCAGGACACCACCAGTAACAGACCGGCAAAGAGCTGAAACCAGCCCTGTCTGTGAATAACCTTGCTTTTAATCGGTATGGGGGCAAACAGGGTGATCAGACCCAGAATCAATCCGGTATCGCAGATAATCGAACCGACGGCATTTCCCAGTGCAATTTCAGGACGTCCTTTAACAGCGGCAAACACGGAAACAGCCGCTTCCGGAACCGTCGTACCGAGACTGACAATGGTAACACCGATAAGAACTTTTGAGATGCCCAGTCGGGTGGACATAACGACGGCCTCTTCCACCAGCAGGTCGGCGCCCTTGCCCAGAACGTAAATCAGTAAACCAATGATGCCGATCAAAACCGGAACAGATGAAGACGATATGATATTTAAGAAATACGCATCCATATCAATTGCATCCGTTTCTGCACTTAATATCGGCGGTTTCAGGAGAGATGGATTTTTCAGGGGTGCGCTCAGCTTTTTCGGTTATATCGACCGCTTTTTCAATCCGTTTGTCCATTTCAGCGTCAGCCCTTTTTTCTTTTCCGGCTTTGCCTGCTTCTTTTACCAGCAGCGGAATTGTGGAAGCCGCACCAATGACCAGTCCATCCGCAAGGCCGATGGAGGTGAGGCCGAGAAGCGATCTCAGCGGTGGAAAGAATATGGTGGATATCTGAAGTGCGACTGATCCGCCAATGGCCCAGTTCAGGTGCCTGTTTTTCGGCAGTCTCTTCTTTGTAAAGATACCGCTGGTTTCGGACCGGCAGGTAAAGGCGTGCAGCAATTGGCCCAATGTCAAAGCCTGAAAGGCCAGGCCGCCTGCTCTCGCGCCTGCACCGTATCGTGAAATCCCATAGAACAATGATGCCATGGCTCCGCCGGTCATAACCGACGATTCGACCATCATCTTGCCGAAATCCTTCTTTTCAAATATCTCTTCTTCCGGATCCCGGGGCTTCTGATCCATGACATCGTTTTCCGGTTTTTCCGCTGACAGGGCCAGGCCGGGAAGGATGTCCGAGATCAGATTAATCCAGAGCAACTGCATGACATTGAGGGGAGAAGACATCCTCAAAGCGGTTGCCGTTGCGATAAGTTGAATCTCGCTGATATTGGTTGCCAGGGAGTAGTGGACTGATTTCTTAATATTCTGGTAGATACTTCTGCCGTCTGCCAGCGTCGTCGCCATCAGTTCCAGGTTGTCTTTGGTCAACACCACATCTGCCACATCCCGGGCAAGATCTGTTCCGCTTTCTCCCATGGCGATACCGATGTCTGCCGCTTTTAATGCCGGACTGTCATTGATACCGTCGCCGGTCATGGCAACAACCTGTCCGGACGCCTGGATTGCCTTGACTATTTTAAGTTTCTGGGAAGGGGTCACACGGGAGAAGACATGGATATTCCTGGCCTTTTCCTTCAGCTCCTCTTCATCCAGCCGGACCAGGTCCGTGGCATCCATCAGTTGTAAGGGTTCACCACCGGACAGATTCATATCTGCGGCGATGGCGCTGGCGGAAATCTGCTGATCACCGGTAATCATAACCGTGCGGACACCGGCCCGGTGAAATTGTCCGATTAATTGCTTTATACCGGCTCTGGGCGGGTCCATCATGCCCACGAGACCCAGCCATGTCATGTTAATCTCAAGTTCACACTCGCAATTTTCATCGTCTGTGTAGCAATAGGCAAATCCGAGGACGCGAAGGGCATCCTGCGCCATGGATCTGTTGGCGTTTTCAATGGATTTTCGATCCGAATCGGTCAGCTCGACCCGTTCATTGTTTTTGATAATAAAATTACATCTGGCAAGCACCTCAAGCGGGCTTCCTTTTACCGTTACCATCTGCCGGTCCGCCTTTTCGGTTTTATGTACGGTACTCATATAAAGGCGCTGCTCGGACCGGTGATTAATTTTTAACAGAGGAGATGCCTTGCGGAATTTTTTAACATGAATTCCCGCAATGGCAACCAGTTCGGTCAAAGCGCTTTCCGTTGCAGAGCCGGATATATCCAAACGTCCGTCCGGGCATTTTCCGTTGATTTTGGTTTCACAGCAAAGTGCACAGACCGCATATAGTTTTTCCAGCTCCTTTGTCAGGGTCGGAGAGATTTCTTCTCCGTTGATGCGGAAGGTATTCTCTTCCACCTTGATCCAATTGTCCCCGGCATAAATTGAGGTCACCTCCATCTGGTTTTTTGTGATGGTTCCGGTTTTATCCAGGCAGATGGTTTGAATGGCACCCAGGGTTTCCACCGCAGGGAGCTGGCGAACAACAATATTGTTCTTTTTCATCCGGTTGATGCCAATGGCAAAATTGATGGTGGCCATGGCCGGCAGTCCTTCAGGCACGGCAGCGGCAGCCAGGGAGATGGACATACGCAGCATGTTCAAAAATCCGAAACCCATCATCAGACCCAGCCCGAATACACCGGTGCAGACTACGCCGCTTATCAGGATCAGCTGATTTCCGATACTGTCCAGTTGCCTTTCAATCGGCATCTGGGGCACATCCGTATTGTTTAACAGGATTTTAAGCTTTCCGATTTCCGTATTCCGGCCCGTTGATACGACCACTGCCAGCCCCTGTCCGCCGGTGATACAGGTTCCCATGAACGCCATATTTTTTCGGTCTGCCAGAACAATTTTCGGATCTTTGATCGGGTGTGCCGATTTTTGAACCGGCAGATTTTCTCCGGTCAGCATCGATTCGTCAATGGTCAGTTGAGAGGCTTTGATGATCCGGCAGTCAGCCGGTACATAGGATCCAGGTTTCAACACCAGCAGGTCCCCAGGGACGACTTCCTCAGCAGATATAAATACCGGTTTTCCGTCCCGGATCACTTCAGCCATATGCTGAACCAGGCCGTTGAGTGCATCAATATTCTTTTCAGCCTTGCTTTCCGTGACATAACCGATGATGCCGTTGGCGACCACGACGCCGAATATGATGGTTGCATCCAGCAGCCCGCCGGTAAGGATGGAGACCCCGGCTGCCGCCCCAAGCAGATAAACCGGCAAAGAGTTCATCTGTTCGCCGAAAATCTGGAGTCCGGAACGGGCTGTGGTTTTCGGCAGGATGTTTTCACCATATTCCGATCTGCGATGTTCTACCAGTGCCGTTGAAATCCCCTCTTTAGGGTCTGTCTCAAAATGGCTGATGACCTCTTTTGAAGGGCAGGTATGCCATTGCTTCTCTGCGGGTAAGTCAGCAGGCTTGATAAGGGAATGGAGTTTTTCAAAGGCCTTTTTGGCAGTCGATTTTTTATTTTTATCCCCGGGCATTTCAATTTGGACAGGGGATTTTCCGTTGAGTTTCCCGGCTGATTGAACCAACGCTTCCAGGCTTTCCTGGATCTGTCTGCTTTGGATCTTCTCATCAAAGGTGACCAGTAGTTTCCCGGTCACAATGCTTGCAGAAAAACTGAGAATCCTGCTGTCGGCCGTCAGATGGCCTTCCAGGAAAGCTTTTAGTTGTCCGGACCGTTTCAGTCCCGGAATGAAAAATCTTCCTCTGCCTTTAACCAGGGTATGTACAGGTCTTATGGCCATTTTTGATCCACTCCCGTCAAACGCGATATTACGTCTTAATTTAAGCATCTGCACCTCCGTCATCACTTACGTGGGCCGTCTCTGCCGAACCTTGGTTTTCCTGGGCTTCATTACCGGTATTAAAATCCCGTGTAAACAAAGTGGAGGCGAACCATAAAGCCGTAAACCATGACGGGGTGCTCAAATTACCTCTGGCAATCTCTCTTACCGCATGAATAACCAAAATCAGGAAAACAGAACCGGACATATCCAGCTGCTGTCCGCTCACTTTTCGGATACTGCCGTCAACCCGGGAAACCAGGTTTTGAAAATATGCCGCGACCCTGTTTTTTTGTCCTTCTGGCCGGGGATTTAATTCAAAGAGATCGGTTTTCAATGCAAACTCTTTTATCTGAATTTCGTCCAGACCGGTGCCCTGTATCAGAACACTTCCGGTAACAGTATTGGTATCAACGGTGATCTGTTTGAATCTCTTTTCAAACTCGGCTTTCAGGGTGATGAAAAACGCTGAAATATCCGGAATACCCCTGTCAAATTTTAAACGGAACCGGTTCCCGGTCCGGTGAGAGATAACGGCCTGATGCAATTTTTTCATGATGCCTTTACCTGTTACTCTTTTGGTGTGCTGCTTTCAGCAATTTCAGCTTTTGCTTCTGCGGTAATGTCTTCCAAAGACTCTTTGCACTCTTCGACCACCACCTTGGCGCCTTCAATTGTGACCAGTGCGCCTTTAATCGCCGCTTTTACAACCGGTTTTGCAATGCTTCCCACGACAGGAAGAACCACGGGAGCCAAAACAACAACACCGACACCAATTGCCAGGTTTCCAGGTGTTAAACCTTTAGGGATGAATTTCATAAACAACCTCCTTACTTAATGTTAATAAACTGCAAATCATGCATGGGTAAAAAATAAAAAATTAACAAATCGCCTAAATTGTTTTAAACATAGTTAGGCTTTTGTTAGGTGAGCTTGATCGCTTGTTGTAATCTTAAGCTGCTATTTAAACGGAACGATAATTCTTTTAGAATCGTCTGAAACTACCGCCAGAGCAATGCTATGAGATTAGTGATACCAGAATTAAAATGTTTTGGTCAACAAAAATGTTAGGTAAGATTTAATATATTGTTGGTTTTTGACTAGTGAATTGTTAGGATAATGTTAGTTTTTATTTCGCTTTTTCGCAAACATTCAGGTTTTACGATACTCCCGATTCCTAACAATTTCCTAACATTTTTAAAATTTACATCAAATTATTTTTTTAATGGCCTGATTTTAATGATCTGATTTTAATGATTTGGAAAAATTAAATTTGCCCCTTGCAAACGGCAGGTGTTACCTGGAAGAAGAAAAAAATCGGGTTGATACGGCATGGAAAACGGTTTTAACAGGAGGTATTTTCCGTGTATTTGTCGACCAGACGGTTCAGTTGAGTCGTTCGAGCATGGTTCCGAGTCTTTCGGAATTGACTATATCGATAAAGCTTTCTCCCAGATCCAGGCTCATATCCGCAGTTGTTTTCCAGGCCTTAATTCTTTCTCTGTCCTTACCTTTGAACCTTAAAAAATCATTCCTGTCCGGTATGCGGCCGTAAGGAAGGCGATGGATGAATTCATCTGAGGGACACAGCAGGATAACCTTATCAAGAACGGATCCGGAAGCGTTCCGGTTGGGCAGTTTTTTGTCAAACCACCCCGGTTTGATATAGGGATAGAAATGCGGATATAAAACCAGACCCTTTTGGGAGAGGCCCGGGGGGAAGATCGGATGATAATCCAAAAGCCCGCCGTCCCGGTATACCCCTTTGGGTGCGCCTTCAATATTCTTTACCCCCGGCATAATCAGGGGGATG
The DNA here is from genome assembly GCA_028280105.1 of Desulfobacula sp. Classification (GTDB taxonomy): domain Bacteria; phylum Desulfobacterota; class Desulfobacteria; order Desulfobacterales; family Desulfobacteraceae; genus Desulfobacula. The sequence goes on from JANQML010000303.1 coordinate 11,799, forward strand.
GAGGCAGAGGCCAGCAGGGCATCTGAAAAATTGCCGGAATCCAGGGCAACGGACCGGGTATTGAACGTTTCCATTTCCAGCAGACCTGGATCAAACCGTTTGTCATGAAAAAACACACGGTCAAACCAATACGATTTAAGTCTTCTGGACAACAGGTTGAGTTCAAAGGCCGACCACATGGCAGCCGCCTGAAGCAGTCTGACTTTTGAAGCCATGATCCCCTTGCTTCTCACCGCTGAAAAACCGACTCTTAGAAAAGGGTGGGACAGGACCTGTTCAATGATGCTTTCGGATAGAATCTGATCCATGATCTTACGGGTCTGATCATCTATTTTTTTCTGGGTGATTTTATCATCAAAAACCTGGTGGATATATGCATCTTTGAGTTTTTCAAATCCGGTCCGGGGGTTTTTTTGAGCAGCAGCTACAAATTTCCAGGCGCCGATAGAGGTTCCGAAAAGGTGGAGCGGCGTTTGCCTGTGTTTAAGCCAACGTGAGAACAGAACCGTGTCAAGTCCGTATAAAACCAGCCATTTGGCTGCCCCGGATGCACCGAGTATCAGGCTGATGTCATTGGGTGAGAGGCTGTTTGTTTTAATATGTTCATAGGCTGTTTTACCAGCCAGAACCCGTAAAGATTTCAATTGCCGTTATCCTGAAACGTTTGGGGTCTTAAAAACCAACCGGGAAGATCCCGTGTTTTTTCGGACAGCCGGGTAACCATTTTTTTGTTAAGGTTTGCCTCGTTGTCCGCGCCGTGTAAAGAGTGTCTTTATTATCATCTTTTTGATCTCTTCTCAACAGCGTAAATCTGCCCTGATTCACGTTTCATAGGTTTTTGCAGGCAGATGTTCCGCGGTTTTCCACGGCAACTGAGAGGCGGTTTTTATTTTACGGGAACGATTTCCAGTAACTGTTCAAACACACCAGGCGCGGCCCCGAGCACAGGCCCGCCGGATGTAATCATCTTCTCAACATCATAGGGCAGTACGTTTCCCCCGGTTTCCTCAATCAGGAGCAGCCCTGCAAAACAATCCCAGGCATTCAGGTGGGTCTGATAGAGACCGGCCAGCCTTCCGGCGGCAACCTGGGCCAGCATGGATGCAGCCGAACCGTTGCGGTAGAAATTACCGCCCCGTTCAAGCAGTGCCGCCATCAGTCCGCCAAATGCCTTAGGGTCTCCGTTGCCCGGAAACCCGATCCCGACCAGGCCGCTTTCCAGATCGCTTGATGCCAGCTTCGGTAAAACCATATTGTTCAGCCAGGCATTATGGCCGCGATGCACCTTGAATGATTCATTGCCGCAGGGATCGTAAATGACACCGGCAACAACCTCTCTGTTCTCCAGCAGCGCCAGAGAGATAACCCAGCCGGGCAGGCCGGACAGAAAAACGGTTGTTCCGTCAATGGGGTCCACCACCCAGGTATACCTGCTGCTCTCTTTTTGAAAACCGTATTCCTCTCCAATGATTCCGTCATTGTGAAACGCCTTTGATATGCTTTTTCGAATCAGCGCTTCAACACGGCAATCCGCTTCAGAGACAAAATCCTGGGGCCCTTTAACCCTTTGCCCCGGAATATGTGAGCGAAAGTAACTCATGGCAAGTTGACCGGCCTGCTTGGCAATAATTTCCATCCGGTTAAGACGGATCGCCACTTCATCACTGTTTTTCATACTGTTTTCCATCAAACAAGCCCTGTTTTTTCAGGTTGGATGGAAGAACCGGTTTCCGGGTCAAAAAAAAGGAGTTTGCCTGACGGAAACCCCAGAGGAACCGGTTCACCCGGCTGTTTTTCCTCTTCACTTTCGTCAAGAACCGAGATGGCGGTGCTTCCGCAACTGCAGTGGAGAATACGATGGGAACCGAGTTCTTCGACCAGATCCACCCTGGCGGTAACGGTATTTCCGCCCATCTCGACATCTTCGGGCCGTATTCCCAATACAACATCTCTGTGGTTAAGAGGACGGGTGATCTCTTTGGGCAGGTCAAACACTTCACCGCCGCTATCCGTGAAACGGTTCACGGTTTTGTCTATTGTTCCGCGGAAAAAATTGGTTTGGGGAGTGCCGATGAAACCGGCGACAAATTGTGTGGCCGGCTGTTTATAGATCTCTTTCGGGGTTCCGATCTGTTCGATCCTGCCCCTGTTTATAATAACGATCCGGTCCGCCAGGGTCATGGCTTCAACCTGATCGTGGGTAACGTAAAGGGTTGTGGCTGAGATGCGGTCATGGAGCCTTCGCAACTCCAGCCGCATTTTGGTTCTCAGTTTTGCATCCAGATTGGACAGGGGCTCGTCAAACAGAAACACATCCGGTTCACGGACCAGGGCCCGGCCGATGGCCACACGCTGACGCTGCCCTCCGGAAAGCCGGCCCGGCTTTCTGTCCATCAGATCGGACAAACCGAGCAATTCAGCGGTTTCACTGATCCGTTTTTCGCGTTTGGCCTTTGGTACGCCTGCAATGCGAAGGCTGTAGCCGATATTTCCCTTTACGGTCATATGCGGATACAATGCATAGTTCTGAAAGACCATGGCGCATCCCCGGTCCTTTGGCGGAAGGGTATCCACCCGGCGGTTGTTGATGATGATTTTTCCCGAAGAGATATCCTCAAGCCCGGCGATCATTCTCAAGAGTGTGGATTTGCCGCATCCGCTGGGTCCCAGGATCACCGCAAACTCCTTATCTTTGATTGTAAAATCCGCATGGATGATGACTTCAACCGGGCCGAACTGTTTCGTGATCTCCTGCAATTTTATCTCTGCCATTGTCAATCCTTATTTTCCTGATACTCTTTCGATATACCGATCGGGTCAACCGCAGTCAATGGTGTGGACAGCCACACTTTGGCCGTCTGAGACGAGAACCCCGTATACGGGTCTTCCATTGGAGTGTTCAATAAACCGATTCTCTTTAAAGTTGGGCAGAGCCGGGTTGCATACCGCCCCGATACCGGTGACGGGAATGCCTGAAACACTTCCTGAAAACGGCATGTGACAATGTCCGTGAATAATCTGATAGATCCTGTCACGGTATCTCTTCATCAGGTCGATCAACGGGTGTGGGTTTATCAGGCCAATGGCATCATACGCCGGCAGAAACGTTGGGGCAGGGGGGTGATGCATGCATATGCAACACGGTCTGTCAGCGGTTGCCAGTGCCTGTTCCAGCCACTTGAGACGCCCGGCATCAACGGTTCCCCTATCCTGTCCCGGCAGGTTGGTGTCCAGCAGCAGAAATTTCAGATTGTCAAGGTTCACAGCGGTCTGTACATAACTGTCCGCATTTGTGCCGTGTTGGCCAAATACCCGGGAGAATGCATCTCTGTCATCATGGTTGCCGAGCATTAGACGGTAAGGCCGGGCCAGCCTTTGAAGTATAACGGCAATTGCCCGGTATTCCGATATCCGTCCCGCCATGACCAGGTCGCCGAGGAAAATAGACAGGTCTGCATCCCCGTGATGGTAGTTGGCATGTGATATGGCTTTTTCCAATGGATGGGAATCTGTATCCGGTTCCGGTGAATAGTGGGTATCACTGAATAAGAGAACCTTGATCATGATTCCTTTCCTCCCGCAGGTATCTGTCTGGTGGTTCCCCGAACAACCAGCTCCACAGGAATACGGCGTATTAACGGGCACCTTTCCGAGTTCTCCAGGCGCCGGTTCAGCAGTTCAATGGCGGTTTCAATGCAGTGGTTCACCGAAAGGTCAATGGTCGTCAATTGAAAACTGCGCCATCCGGCCTGGGGAACATTGTTAAACCCGATCACCGAAAAGTCATCCGGAATGGAAATGCCAAGGGCTCTTGCCGCCTCTATCACACCAAAGGCCAATGAATCGCTGCTGCAGAAGATGCCGTCGGGCCGGTGTTTGTCCGAAAGGATGGTGTTGGCTGTTCTGAAAACGTTTTCATTGTCAGGGCTTCCTTTCAAAGCATAGCGTTTCAAATCTGTGCCAGACCCGGACAGGGCATCGGCAAACCCCTTAAACCGTTCCCGGTCTGAAAAGGTTTCCCCGCCTCGCCCCAGGTAGCCGAGCCTGCTGCATCCGGTCCGCAGGAGAAGTTCCGCAGCCATCCGGGCACCGTTTCTATTGTCGGCAAGTGCACAGTCAACACCGGGCTGTTCCACAATACGGCCCATCAACAATACGGGTAATCCGTTTCTGACGCAGGCGGACGAGTGATCCAGCGACATGGTGCCGGCAGAGACAATGACTGCATCCGACTGGTAGTCCAGCGCCTGGAAAAAACCACTCTCATTGGGGCCCTGCAGGGCTGAAGATGCCAGAAGCAGACGCATTTTCAATTGTGCCAGCCGTTCTGACAGCCGGTCCAGGAATAATGCATCAAACGGGTCAGCCATCCGTCCGGAAACCAGGGTAATCAGATTGGTCCGCTGACCGACCAGTCCTTTGGCCAGCATGGAGGGACGGTAACCAAGATCCTTTGCGGCTTTTTGCACTTTTTCCCGCATCCGGGCCGATGATCCCGCCGTGTTTGTAAAAACACGGGAAACGGCTGCCAGGGAAACACCGGCCTCTAAAGCAACATCTTTTATTGTAACTCGTTTCATCATATCTCCGGGGTGTTCACCATTAATAATGGAAACGTTTATAATAATTATATCTTATTGTAAAGATAAATTTTTTTAACAAATTCTTAATCATTTTAACATGTTTTATTAATATAAAAATGAAAACGTTTCCAGCATGTCTGAGAAAGGCAGGATCATATTATACCAAACATAATTTTTAAGGAGTAAAGCAGATGATTGTTCGAATGAAAAACAAGGTTATCAAACCGGTATTGCTGGCCGCCGTTATTATCGGCATTCTCGCCACGGCCATCCAGGCGGAAACACTTGTTATCGCAGGCCGGGACGGTGGTTATGCCAAGGCATTAAAAATGGCGGTTGAGATGTATAAGTCAAAGCATCCGGGGCTTAAAGTGGAACGGCTGGAACTGCCATATGGGGGTCTGCTGGAAAAATCGACCATTTCCCTGAGAGAGAGGGCCGGGTCCTATGACGTGATCATGCTGGATGATACCTGGGCGGTCGAGTTCATGTCCAACGGATGGCTGATGGACCTGGAAACCCTGGGCACCCCCATTGATAAGGATTTTATCAAGCCGACAAAGGATGTTTCCCGATTTCCGGTCGGGACCGGCCCGTTTTATGCCGTTCCCTTTGTCGGTAATGTCGAACTCTTTGCTTACCGCAGCGACCTGCTGAAAAAATACGGTTTTAAAAAGCCCGGTTCCTGGTCAGATGTGGTAACCGCGGCCAGAACGATTAGTGAAAAAGAAAAAGGGGTTTCCGGTGTGGTATTCAGAGGAACGAAAGGCAATCCCATTGTCACTGGGTTTCTTCCGGTTTTATGGGCTCATGGCGCCCGGATCGTCGGTCCAGACGGCAGTGCAAAGCTGGACAGCCCCGCCGCCCTGGAGGCATTGAAAACCTATCTGTCGCTTAAGCCGTATGCACCCAGGGGGGTTGAAACCTATAACTCGTCAGAGGTTCGGGATGCGCTGATGCAGGGGACAACCGCCATGGCCATTGAACTCTGGCCGTCATGGGCGCCTTCCCTGGACGATCCTGAAAAATCAAAAGTGGTGGGTAAAATCGAAATCATGGCCGCCCCCGGCCAGACCGAAGGGTCGGCGCCCATGCTCGGGTCCTGGCTGCTGGCTGTGCCGGCCGATGCCAAAAACGCCAAACGCGCCAGAGATTTTATCGATTTTCTGACATCAGCGGAAATGCAGAAGAGACTGGCGATGGAACTGGGTACACCGCCGACCCGTACCAGCGTGTACCAGGATAGGGATGTGATTGCAAAATACCGCTGGTACCCGGCCCAGCTCAATGCCCTGCAAAATGCCAAACCCCGTCCGAGAATCACCCAGTGGTCCGAGGTGGAAGCCATTATGGGCGATTACCTGCAACTGGCCCTTATCGGTGAAATGAAACCGGAGAGGGCGTTGGCTGAAGCCAACAAAAAAATTGCCCGGGCATTGAAATATTAGCACCCGGTATAACCATGGCTGGACCCATTCTTTAAGGTAAAAAGGTGTTATTTAGAAGAAGAGGTAAAAACGGCGGAGCCGGTAAACCCGGTTTCGCCATATCAAGCGGAGACCGGTTTTGAAACATACTCGATGGACATCCCTGTGGCTCCTTGCACCGGCAGGGGCACTGTTTGCCATCCTGACCGTCTATCCATTGGGGCGCGGGATTATCCTGTCCTTTTTTAATACAGATTACGGATTTAAAGGGGCAACATTTGTGGGTCTGAAAAATTACCAGTATCTGCTCAGTGATTCTTTTTTTCAGCAGGCAACCTGGAATACGGTCAGTTTCACTTTAATGGCCACGGTCAGCGAAGTGGCGCTGGGCTTTTTACTGGCGCTTCTGGTCTGCCGCCGTTTCCCGGGCCGGTGGCTGGTGATCCCGTCGCTGGTGGCACCGTTCGTCCTTTCGACAATGGTGGTCACTGCCATCTGGCGCGCCTGGTTCCATTATGACTTTGGTTTTCTCAATAATCTGCTCCGGTCTTTTTCCCTTCAACCCGTTGAATGGCTCTTTAATCCGGATATTGTCATGTTTTCCCTGGTGCTGGTCGATTTATGGCAGACGGCACCGCTGACATTTCTGATACTGCTTGCAGGCCTGCAGTCCATCCAGCCGGAAATATATGAAGCCGCACGGATGGACGGTGCTTCCTCCCGTCAGATACTGTTCACCATCACCCTGCCGCTTCTGGGTCCGCACCTGCTCCTGGCAGCCCTTTTACGAAGTATAGACAGTTTTAAAATCTTTGATAAGGTCTACGCGCTGACCGGAGGGGGGCCGGGGCAGGCGACCGAAACCCTGTCCATGTATGTCTATAAACTGGGCTTTAAATTTTTTGATGTCGGCCTTGCCTCCGCTGCCGCCGTCGTTATGGTTGTTGTCGCGGGATTGCTTGCGGCGGTGTACGCCGTATATATTGCCAGGGGGCAATCCCGTGTGGCGTAAGATATTACACCCGGCCGTTGTATATGCGGTCACCGGTATGATGCTTGTGCCGCTGATATGGATGGTGGGGACCTCGGTTAAACCGCCGATGGAATATGTCTCTTTGTCTGCGGCTCTTTTACCGGACAACCCAACGCTTGACCATTATGAGCAATTGATGGCGGATGATATTACAGGCAAAGTGGTCAACAGCCTGATCGTGGCTTTCGGTGCGACATTCCTGGCGTTGACTGCCGGTTTCCCGGCCGCATATGCCCTGGTTCGCCTCAAATTGCCCCGCCGGTTCGACACCTTGTTTCTTCTTTTTGTCCTTGTTATCAAACTGTCACCGCCGATTGTTCTTGCGATTCCGCTATACCAGGTCCTTCGGCTGATGGGGCTTCTGGACACGCTGCCCGGACTTATCCTGGTCTATCAGGTCTATGCACTGCCGTTTGCCATATGGATGCTGATCGGCTTTATCCGGGATGTCTCACTGAGTTATGAAGAGGCTGCAATGATGGATGGTGCGGGCCTGTTTACCCGGCTGGTTACGGTGGTGGTTCCCATTATGATGCCGGGCCTGACCGCCACAGGCGTTTTTCTGATCATCCTCTGCTGGAATGAGTTCATTTACGCCCTGCTGTTCATTCAAACCCCTTCTAAGTTTACGCTTCCCACCTATATTGCCACGCTTATCACGGAAGATGAGACATTCTGGGGACGCCTTACGGCCATCGGTTTTCTCTCTTCTCTTCCCATTCTGGCCCTTGTGGGCGTTGTCCAAAAAGGGTTGACACGGGGATTTGCAGGCGGTCTGAAATGACGGGCTGATCTGTTTTGCAACCCTCTTGATGCCGGATCTCAGTGTTTTATGGCTATATTTTCGGGCAGGCACCGTTACACTCGGACCCGGATACGTTCTTTACGGCTTTACACGACTTTATGATCTTGATATATTTTTAAGCCGTATAGAGAAACAACCGAAGCTAAGGCAATCGCGGTGCTGGTCAGCATCGCGATTGGATTTTGGGAAACCCATTCATATATGCAAATTAGGATTCGACATAAAAACGGTTCCAGGGCATGAGAAAGATCTTACAAAAGCACCTGTTTATTATTCTGGGGTGGTTTTTTATCGGTTTGGCAGGGCTGGGCGTCATACTCCCCATACTTCCGACCACCCCATTTCTGATTCTCGCTTTAGCATTATTTTCAAAAAGCTCGCCCCGGTTTCATCAGATGTTACTAAACAGTCCCAGGTTCGGACCCGTATTAAAGGAATGGGAAGAAAAAAAAACCCTGTCACGGCACACCAAATACAAAGCGTTTTTTTTGATAATTATTGCCTTCTCCGTCTCTGTAGCCATTGTGAATGACCGGATTCAGCTTCAATTGCTGCTGGTCGGTATTGCCGTTATTTTAATGTTTTTTATCTGGCGAATCAAAGAAGAGCCTTGAATCATAGTTTCCCAACAAAAAAAGATGTTGAAAATGATGGGACTGTCCGGTTGGATATGTCCGGGGACAAATTCAGGCCGTTTTTAGTATTTCTGCGTTTCGTTCTATAACCTTGATCAGATGCCGGCAGAACCTTTCCAGTCTCTCCCGGTTGCAGGTTTTAGCCATGATGACCATAGAAAGAGAGTCCTGCATAACCATGTAGCCGAGCCCGATTCCCAACCCATGGTTGGTCTGCGGGCCAAATCCAAAATGCCGCAATGCCGGATGCATGATGGAGGAACTGGAAATACTGTCCGTTATTAACTCTTGAAAGCCCGGATCATCAAAAATAGCAGGTTTCTCCCTGATGGACAGCTCTTCCTTGTAAACCAGGTACATGTTTAAAAGCCCGGTCATATGCCGCTGCACACCCTTGCCCTGTTTGCAGCACCGGATCATCTCAAGATGGGCGTTTGCAGCGTGTAACAACTTTTTTTTAAGTTCAAAACAGCTGTTACATGAATCAAATGCTTTAGCATAGGCCAGGATTTCGCTGGTTGCGGGTCTTCCGGCTTCGGTCCGTCCTTCCATAAATTGGCGGACAGCCACGGATTCGTAGGTGCTGCACATCTTTCCAAGGCTTAGATAATGGGCGGTATTGAATGCGATCTGGCAGAATGCATCCGGACTGATACCCAAGGATTTCAGGGCAGAACGATTGAATGCCTTAATTTTATAGCGTTTTAGAACAATGTCGCCTTCCGTGTTTTTAAAACGGGTGGCAATCTCTTCAAGTTTACGCTTTTCCGGTTTAAACGCCTCAAAGCTTAAAGCCTTTAATTCAGGGCAGCCTCTTCCTGATACAGGTGGTTTGAATTTGACAAGGTAGTCCAGCACCCTCAACCAGACCGTGGCATCAGACCCCATATGCTCCAGGCAGAAACCGATTTTCCCGTCCTGGGACGATACGATTTGAAGCGATTTGTCGTAAAAGCGGTTTGTGCTTCTCCCTAAAATATTTTCCCAAAAAGCCTGCTGCCCCTGATATCCCCTGTCCAAATTAATCAGAAACAATGAATCTTCCAGGGCAGACATCGCCTGCCGGGTAATGGGGTTTTGCTGCAGCATATCCCTGAGCTGTGCCGCATCGGTCCGATCGGCAAGAGAAATCGCCCCGTAATTAAACGCTGGCTTGCCAGGTTCGGCATACACCTGCTGAAACAGCCCGGCTAAATCTTTCAACCCAGGGTAAATCTCCTGGTTTTTGATTATGGGAACAAGAAAAAAACGGTCAGAGGCCATAACGGCAATGTACCTTGCTCCACCGGCAGGCGGCAGGTGCATGTAATCCCTTTTATGGCCGGCAATTCTTGTATATAGCAGGTAAGGGTAGGTGGACATGCAAAAAGGGGTCCCTTTAAGCTGTTCCGGTTCGACGATTTCCCTGCATAATTCCAGGTAGAACGAGGCAAGTCCAAGGCTTATGCCGGCAAGTTTTTCAAACCTGTTCCGGCCGTTAAACAAAGATTCACGGACCTGGAAAGCATAACTCAGAACCAGAGGAATGGGTTTTCGGTACTCGGTCCTTCGCGCCTCTGCAAAAGGGGTCATCCAGTTGCCGTTTGTTTTGCCGGCAAACTCAGCTAGCTTTTTCTGCAGTTTCGGTCCATCGGTTTTTAAAAAATGGTTGGCTTTCTGTTTGGTCTGAGAATGAGTCGGGGCATCCACCAGCGGTTCTGTCCAGAGGACCAGTTTTTCCAGTGTTTCTGACAGCGACGGCAAGGGAAGCGGTGGAAGCGTTTCCTGCAAAGCGTATGTCCTTGCTGGCTTCATCAATTATAACGCCATTATTTATAAGCCTTCAGTTGATCGTACAATGCTCTGTCAAGCAGGATACCGTCTTTTCTTGCCCGCTTTCTGTTGGCATACCGCTCTTCCGAAGGCAGCTGGGTTCCCTGTTGAGCCAAAACGGCAGAGAACAACCCCTCTATATGGGACAGGAAATCATCCGAACCAAACCGGCAGGGATCCAGCGCAATAAAGAACTGCCCGGTTTTAGGCGGCCCTCCCAGGTTGTCGTTGAATAGGGGTGCTGTAAAAGACCAGTTGGCTCCTGTCAAAGCGGCTGCCATTACCTCAACAAACATGGCAAGTCCTGCCCCTTTGTACCCGCCAATGGCGAGCATGGATCCCTGCAGCGCCTCCTCCGGGTCTGTTGTAGGGTTTCCGTTTTTATCCAGGGCCCATCCTTTATCCAGTTTTTGTCCTGCCCTCTGCCTGTCAAAGATGGCCACCTTGGCCACTTTGCTGGAAGCCTGATCAATGATGACCGGGTGAAAGGATTTAGACGGGATGGCGATGGCCATCGGGTTGGTGCCGTAAAGGGGTTTTTTTCCTCCCCAGGGCGCAATAATTGCCGGGGCATTGGCAAACCCCATGGCAAGGAGACCGTTTTCAGCCAATGGTTCCACCAGATGGCCCAAAACACCGCAGGCGTATGAATTGCCGATACCCATAGCTGAAATGCCATTTGCCTTTGCTTTTTCAATTAAAACAGGGGTGCCCAGGTCTGTGGCCGGATGGGCGAACCCGGTGCCGGCATCTATATGACAGGTACCTGCACCTGTTTCATGAAGTTTGGGGACGGCTTTGCCATCAACCTTTCCGCACTTTAAATGTTCCAGATAGACGGGCAGATACCCTAACCCGATATTCCGGATACCGTCTGATTCTGCCAGTTCAATGGAGTTTGCCACTGATACGGCGTTTTCGTCAGCAGCCCCGCATGATGTAAGAAGATCACAGGTGAATTCATTCACCTGTTTCAGTGTCATATGGATATCTGTCATTTTTTTCCTGCCTGATCGTTTCCAATTACTTCAATAATTCCCCGGTCTCCATCTACCCTGACCTGGTCATCTACCCGGATGAGTTTAAACACATCCTCTTCAAGGTCTGTCACCACCGGGATTTTCATGGCTGCCGCGGCACCCGCTGTTCTGGAATCCATTTTAGGAAAAACCATGGCAGCAGGCCCAACACCGTTTATCAGGGTGGTGTGCAGCCTGACCGACCACGCTGTTGATCCCCGGGCACCGGCAATAATGAGAATTTTACCTTTAAGGCGCCTTCCCTTGAGTGAATGGCCGATCTGGATGATTTCCCCTGTATCGTAATTTAACGCGCCATTCCCCTGTATGGCCTCTCCGATCAGGGCCGGCCCAGATGCCACGCCTGAAATAATGCCCCGTCCTTTGATAAGTCGATTTGCCATCTTAATTTTCCCAAAATCCGTTAATCGCAGCGGTTAAACATCTCTCCATCGTGCCGTAAAAGATTTTGCCGTTGAACTGGGACTTCTGGGGGTTGACCTGTTTTGCAGAATCAAAGGCGATACTGCGCACCCCTTTGGGCATTTTGCCGGACACCAGTGCACAGGATCCGGCAAACAGGTTGGCCCCTGCCTTTTCCAGGATTTTAGTGTACCCGTTAATATCTGCCAGATATTTGATGGCAGGCGCCGTCCAGATATGCAGCGCAACATTCTGATTGATTTTCCTACCCTTTAGGATGGTGACACATTTGGCAATCTGCTCAAGGGAGTAATGGGGGCAGCCCAGATGGATATAGTCAACTTGCCCGGACCCTGTATCGCAAAGAAATTCTCTGACCTCATCTATATCTTTTTGTGTGATACGGATTTCCCATTTCGGTTTTTTTCCGTCAAAAGCCTGTTGTTCATCCCGGGCCTCCGGGGTAAGGCCGTGAATGTGGCATAATTCAATCCCGCCGCTGGTGGCCATGGAGGCAAAAGAGGACCTCAGCTTATCCATATCCGGTGATATACCATGACTGAATGTTAAAAAGGGAATGGAATAGGCCGGGCTGATTTTTCCCAGATGGAACCCTAGCGAGTCCCAGTCATGGAGACTGTCAATCTTTGCATCGATACGGACGAGCATATTGGCTTTCCGCTGTTCCGGAACATGATTGCCCCAATAGGCGGTACGTCCGCACATGGCCGAACAGAACGCCGCTGCAATCCCATCAGCATTCCCGCATGCTCCCCACACCGAATTCATAAAAATAATGGTATGGGATTCCGTGCAGACATAGTGTTCCCCCATCAGAGGAATAAATCCGCTCAGGTAGGAGCAGCAGGTGCCGGCCATGCTGACGCCGGCTTTTCTGTATCTTGCCAGGTATTCTAAGTTTTCATCTGCCTCTGCTTTTGAAAATCCCAGCTTGTCCCATTGGTCAAGGTCGGTTCGAAGGGCGCAAAACTGAGAAAAACAGGCCACGTCATTGTTGAACTCAAGGGGCAGATCACTGGCAAAGTGCATTTTAGCAATGGCCTTGTCCACATCAGGTTCCTTGATTGCCTTCAGATAAAGATGATTACCCGAATAAAGCTGGGCTTTGGTTACTTTGCAAAGTCTGTTTGCCCCTAAGGCATTGGCATAGTTGACGATAAACTCCATGGATTTCTGTTTTACCGTCCCTGTATCGCCATTGAGCATTCTTTTTTCATCATCCGTAAGCTTCAACATGGGATCGCCTTTTTACGTAAACCGTCCGGTCCTGTTTGTACCGATTGATGACCAGGACCGGACAATACGCATCCGTAAAACGCTGAGTTAAATCAGGCCGTTTTCTTTCAGAAAATCGAGAACCACTTTTTTAACGTCTACTTTTTCGATATCCACTTTTGCATTGAGGTTCTGGAGAATCGGGTCGGTCAGCTTGTCGGCAAGCTTGTTGAGCAGATCTTTGAGTTCCGGATATTTGTTTAGAGTTTTCTCATTTACCACTGGTACAATCTGGTAATTGGGAAAGTATTGTTTATCGTCTTCCAGTAATACCAAGTCATACCGTTTGATCCTTCCGTCAGTGGCATACCCGATGTTGAAATCGGCATCCCTGTTTTTTACCGCATCAAACACCAGGCCAAAATCCATTCGTTTTACCTTGGAACGGGGTAAAGAGAATCCATAATGCTTCTGCATCGGTCCCCAACCGTCCTCTCTGGAATAAAACTCTGCGTTCACGGCGAAAATAAGATCAACCCCGTTATTGATCGCTTTGGCAAGATCACTTAGTGTGGTGATATTATATTTTTCGCTCGGGTCTTTGTGAATCGTCAGGCAATAGGTGTTGTTGGCATGGCTGGCATCCAGCCATACAATCCCTTTGGGTTTGTCCAGTTCTTTTACAAGAGCGTGTGCTTCCTCGGCAGTCAGACCCGCTGCATTTTTTTTATGAGCAATGGTCAGGATGGTTCCGGTGTATGACCAGCAGGTATTCACCTGGTTATTTTCCAGTGCACTGCGTAACAGGGCGGTTCCCATCCCCCCTTTGTATTCGACATCAAACCCATGGTGTTCAAGATACGTGCTGGTCATGGTCCCTAGAATAATCTGCTCGGTAAAGGCCTTGGACCCTACGACAATACTTTTTCCGGCCATTGCGCTCAAAGGCATTAAGATGAACCCAAGAACGGATAACAGGCAAACTAGCTTTTTCATGAAACATTTCCTCCTTGATTTAAATTAAAATTTATGCGGGTTAATTCCGGTGGGAATAATCACATACTCTAGGAAACTCAGTAAATTGTCAGATGCCACAGCCAACACGGCAACTATCACCGAGCCAACTATCATGGCAGGGAAGTCAAACATGGCGATCCCCGTAAAAATGATTTCACCCAAACCGGATCCTCCGACAAGAAATGCCAAGGGAGCGCGGCTTACCGTGAGTGTAAAACTGGTTTTTATCCCGGCAAAGATAACAAACAGAGCATTGGGCAGTTCAACCTGCCAAAGGATTTGCGAATTGGTCATGCCCTGTCCTTTTGCAGCCTCGATTAATGGGGGGGATATGTCGTTAATTCCCTGATAGGTGTTGAGAAGAATCGGAATAACACCGGTCAGGGCCAAACCGGTAATGGCGGTCGTATCGCCGATCCCCATAAAGAGCATGCAGATCGCCAGAAGCGCCAGGACAGGAATCGTATTAATACCATTGATCACCTGGATGACGACGGCTCCGTACTTTTTGTAGGCAGGGCGGGTAATGAAAATTCCGGCAGCCACCCCTATAAGGGTGGCAAATATTGATGCCAGTACACTGATCTTCATATGGGCCACCGTCAGATAAGTCAGATCATTTCTAAGATCATAAAAAGAATCCAGAACCCCTGTGTGGTAGGAATAGGCACCGATGGAGAAGGCCACAACAAAGAATATAATGCTTTTCATTCAACACCCTCCCGTTTTAAGCTTTTTTGGTAACTCCCAATGCGTGGGTGATTCCCATCTGATTGATATAGCCGATATATGTACCGTTCCCGTCGACAACAGGCAGCCATGTGATTTCGTTGTCCAGCATCTTTGAAAGTGCGGTACGGCAGTCTGTTTTTAATTCGGCAACGTAACGGATAGGGTGGTGGTGATCAGAGACTTTCCCGTCCTTGCCTTCAATATCGCTTTTGGTTACGTATCCGGTGGGATTTCCGTTCCGGCCGATAACCACAATGCGGGAATAACTCTTCTCCTCCATCTTCTCTCTTGCTTTTCTAACACTTTCGTTACGGTTTAAAAATCCGTCCGGTTCGTTGAAATATGCATCCTCACAACTCAACACACCCAATCGTTTGATGGCACTGTCCGCCCCTACGAACGCGTCAACAAAATCATTGACCGGGTTACCCAGGATGCGGCCCGGTGTATCAAACTGTTCCAGCACACCCTCTCTGAAAATAGCTATTTTATCTCCCATCTTAACGGCCTCATCAATGTCGTGAGAAACAAAGAGAATGGTTTTCTTTAACTTTTTCTGCATTTTTAGAAATTCGTCTTGAATCACGGCCCGGTTGATGGGGTCAATCGCACCAAAGGGTTCATCCATCAGCAGGGCCTCGGGGTCTGCGGCAAGCGCCCTTGCCACCCCGACACGCTGCTGCTGTCCACCGGACAGTTGACGCGGATAACGATCTGCAAAAACGGCAGGATCAAGGGCCATCATTTCAAGGAGTTCAACCGTACGGTCTTCGATTTTTCTTTTATTCCACTTTAAAAGCTTTGGCACCAGGCCGACATTTTCTTTAATGGTAAGATTGGGAAACAGGCCGATCTGCTGTATCACATACCCCAACTGCCGTCTCAGTTCGATGGTGTCAATTTCAGTCACATCCTTACCATTGATATAAATTTTACCGCTGGTTGGATGGATCAGCCGGTTTACCATCTTTAAAGTGGTGGTTTTGCCACAACCGGAAGGCCCGATTAAAATGCAGATTTCTCCTTTTTCAACCGTCATGTTGATCTTGTCGGCAGCAACAATATCCGTACCCTCAGGAGTCTGAAATACTTTTGTCAGATCTTCTAATTTAATCATGTCTATTTTTCCTCTCTGATTCCCTTAGGTGTTAATATCTTCTGCAGATAGGCCAGGCACATATCCGAACAGATAGCAAGGACACTCACCCCGATAATTCCGGCCACGAGCTGCCGTTTGTCTGTCTGGCTGATTCCTCTTGCAATGAAATCCCCAAGACCGCCTGCCCCGATATAGGTTGCTATGGTTGCAATAGAGATATTGACAACGACGGCGGTGCGGACACCGGCAAGAATGACGGGAGTGGCGAGTGGAATTTCGGCAAGGAACAGGCGCTGTTTAAGGGTCATGCCCATCCCGTTTGCCGCCTCTCGAAGGGCAGGGTCGACATTTTTTATGGCGGTATAGGTATTCCGCAGGATCGGTAATTGGGAATAAAAGTAAAGTGCAATTATCGCCGGTATTTTACCGATGCCGTAGCCGAACGGGGATAAAATCGGGATCAGAATACCAAAAATTGCAAGGGATGGGATGGTCAGGATAACAGAAGATGCGGTAATGACTTTTTTAGCATAGTCGTCATTGGCAGTAATTGCGATGCCGATGGGAACGGCCGTGAAGATTGCCGGAATAATGGCAACGGATATGATAAAGACGTGCTCCCACGTTTTTTGAAGGATTAAATCCATGTTGGCTGCCATGTATTGAATGATTTCCATCTTCCAGCTCCTTATGCCATGATAAAGGTTCTTTCTTTCTGCAGAATCAAATCTTCTATTGCTTTAATGTAACTCCCGACATGAATGCTTACACGGTCTTGTTTACCTCCGATATCTGTTTTCACTTTATTCTGCGGATGGTCCGTTACAGTACATGTCACAGTTCGGAATGGCTGTCAAGCAAAATGTAACAAAATCAATCAAAATAAATTCTAACAAAAAACAAATGAATGCAAATGTTACATTTTGTTTTGTTTCTCATTACCGTCCAAAACAACCCGCAACGCTTTTGATCACTTTGGTCCGTTTGGAATATGACAGCAGGAAACAAAAGGTTTAGTATGGATATAAACCTTTCGCCTCTGGTGGAAAACCCGGATAGGTCCTACCGAATAGATCCTATCGGTCCGGATTAAACGCTTGCTTTTTACATCAATCGGCTTTACATTCTCCCGAACCGGAAAAAGGGCCGGTAAATAGTTCCCGTGGAAACATACCCTCTTTTGCCCGGTTTCTGTGTCGGATAATAATTTTAATCCTACAAATACCCAATGTATTCATTCGGTTAAATTTTTTATCCGCCTTGAGCTTGGATGAAATTGAACGGTTTTTACAAAAAACCGAATAGACGGATACAGATCAGGAGACATATAAAATGAAACAGCATCAGACTCGTTCAACACCCTGGTTTACCCGGGCAATTGTGCGGACACCCTGTAAAAGAATGGTTGAAGGATTAAGAACCGCCGATCTGGGCATACCTGATTATGGCAGGGCTTTAAAACAACACGAAGAATATATCAGCGCCCTTCAACGTTGCGGCCTTGAGGTGATTGTTCTGCCTGCGGATGAAACTTTTCCGGATTCTACTTTTGTGGAAGATACCGCTCTTTTAACGCCGCATTGTGCGGTTATCACAAACCCGGGCGCAGACTCGAGAAAAGGGGAGACCGTCGCCATTCGGGAAACCATTGCCGACTTTTATGAAACCATCGAAGTCATCCGGCCACCCGGTACGGTTGACGCCGGTGATATCATGATGGTCGGTAATTGCTATTATATCGGTCTTTCCGATCGTACCAACCGGGAAGGGGCGGATCAAATGATCCGTATTCTGAACCGGTACGGCATGGAAGGCAGACCGGTTCATCTCAACGGTATGCTCCACCTGAAGACCGGGTTAAGTTATATTGAAAAGAACTGCCTGATAATGACCCGCCATTTTTTAGATGAACCGGAATTTAAGCGATTCCGGCGATTGGAAATCAGCAGCGCGGAAGCGTACGCGGCCAATTCCGTCTGGATCAATGACCGGGTCCTGGTGCCCCAAGGATTTCCCGGGGCCCGGGCTCTGATCGAATCCGAAGGGTATGAAACCCTTTGTATCGATACCTCTGAATTTCGCCGGATTGACGGTGGGCTCAGTTGCTTGTCTCTCCGGTTTTAACCGGCAGGTTTTAAACCTTTTTTGCAATGGCTTCAAATTCGGTTTCGACATTTAAAAAAACATCCACAATATCCGGATCAAATTGGATACCCCGGCCTCTTTTAATGATCTTAACCGCTTCCTGATGAGAGTAAGCCTTTTTATAGACCCGTTTGCTGCGAAGGGCATCATAGACATCTGCAACTGCCATCAATCTGCCGGAAAGCGGAATATGCTCTTTTTTTAAACCCAGCGGATACCCGGAGCCGTCCCATCTCTCCTGGTGAGAGTATGCCATCTCTTTGGCCATTTTCAGAAAAGAGGTGCTCCCAAGCGTTTGTTCCGGTTTCATCAGAATATCCCGGCCGTAAACAGTATGTTTTTTAATGGCATCATACTCATCAGGAGTCAGTTTTCCCGGCTTGTTAAGGATGTGGTCCGGAACCCCTACTTTCCCGATATCATGGAGAGGAGAAGAATTGACCAGCAGGGTCACCTGCTTTGTATCCAATGAACCTCTATATTTGGGGTGATCCAGGAGTTGCTCGGATAACAGCCGAATATAGTTCCGGGTGCGTCTGATATGTTTTCCGGTTTCAGGGTTATTGAATTCCACCAGGGAGGCCAGACAGTCAATGGTTACCTGTTGTGTGAGAGACAACTCGTTTACCCGCGTTTTCAGATCCTTCAAGGTGTTTTCCAGTCCCTGGATAATAATACCGGTTGAAATGGTAACAACCGACACCAATAATATGAAATTTCCGGTGATGACGACCCAGGTCAGTTCATTGTCCGCGGTAAAGAGCTGCCAGTTTATATAACCGGCTCTTTCAAAAATCAATACCAGCAGAATAGAGAATATAGACAGGATAAGCGAGCAAATACCGGATCTAAATCCTTGAAAAAGGATGCTTAAGATGGGGAAAATGAACAGCCAGAGCGCGCCTGCCCCGTATGGGCCCAGCTTTATCAGCAGATACAGGGACAAAATATATACGCCGTATATCAGTCCGTTACTCCTGAATTTATAGGTCAGTTGCGGCTTGAAAAATAAAAAAAACGCCCATATCAGCAATACGGTATCCAGGATAATGATATCCCAGAGTTGTTTTTCATATGCGGCAAAGACGCTGGGCAGGTATGCAAATGTCGTGGCCAGGATACTGGTTAAAATAATACCCAGAAAGATTCTTTCCTGGAAATATTTCAGCCCCTCTTCGCGTTCTTTCAGGTGAAATGATAAAAACCGTTGTATTCTGGGGTTGAGCCGATTTACTTCAAAGTATGCCATCATGGAACGAACCTGCCTGTCTCTGGTTTATTGTTAATCTGTTTCGGACAGATAATTACAATAGGTGATTATAGGAATATCGGCAAAAATAAGCAATCATTTAGAAATAGGGAAGGGCACCGGGTATTTTCAGGGAATATAAGCGTAATATCCTGTTTTATTTTTTTCATATACGAAGTTCATTTGATTATATCTGTTTCTTTATTATAACAGCTTGTTTCAGCCTTGCAGGACAACATTCAAATCTGCTTTACCCTTTACTTTGGTAAACGGTGGCTGCAAATAGCCGGAAAACAATATTTCACCTTGCAAGGGTTTTCTGATATGATGATAAGATAGTTTTATCATGTGGAAAGGGTTATCTGTTTTTGTTTCAGATAACCAATTGACAGGTGATACAATGTGGCATAATTTATAGGCGAAGATGGGTAAATAAATTAAGATAATTTTATTTTAACAGAAGCTGTGGTGGGATAAATACCTTATCCGGCAGGCTGAAGCAGAATATGAAACTTAAGTTTGGAAAAATTTTTTGATCAGTAAAATAGTTTACGGACTTATCATGATCCAACCATTATGGTGTGTGTGCCGTTTTATAGTGGACACAAAAAAGGAGTTTTTCAGACATTGCGGAATTGAATATTCAATATCGGGAGGTAATGATGCCATTAGAATATGAATATGAGACACTGAGGCGGAGAGCTGAAGAACGGCTTGGAGATGAACCGGAAAAGAACCATGGGTTTGATCAAAAGAGTTCGGAAAGCCTCATCCATGAGCTTCGTGTTCACCAGATAGAGCTTGAAATCCAGAACGATGAGCTGCGAAGGGTTCAACGGATTGTGGAGGAAAACCGGAAAAGGTACTTTGATCTCTTTGATACCGCACCTGTCGGGCTTGTTATTTTAGATGATACCGGGATCGTCAAACAATTTAACAGGGCCTTTTTTGAGATGATAGATCAGGAGGCCCTGCGTTCTTTTAACCGGGGGTTTGCCGATCTCCTGTGTGAACCGGATGCCGAGGTGTTTCGTGCCAGGTTTAAAGCCATCCTGAAAAATCCCAGGGATAAGCAGCTTGAGGTCAGGCTGAAGCTTGAGGGGAACGAGGTCAGACACGTTCTTTTAAGATCCGCGTTTAACGAAAACCCGGCTGCCGGTCCTCAAGAAAAAGATGCCGGTGAACTCATCTTCACTGTTGAGGATATCTCCAAACAAAAGCAACTGGAAGATGAATTAACAAGCGCTTTGGACCGGTTGCAGATATTGAACAAATTATTACCGATCTGCCGTCAATGTAATAAAATTAAAAAGGATAATGGGACCTGGGAAAAATTGACGGACCATATGCAGGAAAGCACGGATAAGGACGACTCTCAATCGGTTTGCCCGGCGTGCTCAGGAAAACCAGCCATCTGATATGATTTTTCGCCGCCTCTATTACCCATAACGTAAGGATACGCATATAATGACAGGATCGGAACAAAGCGCAGACACACCGTCCGAGCCGACGCATATCGTCGGAATCGGAGCATCCGCCGGCGGTTTAATCGCACTTGAACAGTTTTTTAAACAGGTCCCGTTAAAAACCGGGCTCTGTTTTGTCGTTATTCAGCATCTGCCTGCAGATCATAAAAGCATGATGGTGGAGCTTCTGGCAAGACACACGGAACTTCCCATTTTTATTATCGAAGAGAATATGACGGCTGAGCCCGATTGTGTCTATTTAATACCGCCCGGAAAGAATGTTAAAATCTTCCATAACAAGTTTTTGCTTTCAAATCCGGATGATCCTTACCGGCAGCTCAACCTGCCCATTGACATCTTTTTTGAATCCCTGGCCGATGACCAGGAAAAAAAATCAATTGCGGTCATTCTTTCCGGAACCGGGAGTGACGGCACCCGGGGAATCCGGCATATCAAAGAAAAATTTGGAATCGCCATTGCCCAGCAGCTTGAGACGGCACAATTTCAAGGCATGCCGCAAAGTGCCGTTGAAACCGGTATTGTTGACTTTATCCTTCCGCCGGAAAAGATGGTTCAGCAGATTCTGTCCTATATCCGGCATCCGTTTATACAAAAAGAGACCAGCCAGCCTTTGATCATTGCCGATGAAACAGGGTTGACAAGAATTTTTTCCCTGCTGCGGGAACATCATCTGGTGGATTTTACCTTTTATAAACAGGCGACCGTGCTCAGGCGGATTGAACGGCGGATGACGATCAATCAGATTCATGAATTGCAGGACTATATCCGTTTCTTAGAAAGCTATCCAAAAGAGATCACCACATTGTACAATGAGCTGTTAATCGGTGTGACCAGCTTTTTCAGAGACATTGAAGCATTTAATTTTCTCAGGGAAAATGTTCTTCCCGATCTGTTTAAAGAAAATAAAGACCGTGAAATCCGGTTTTGGGTTGAGGGGTGTTCTTCGGGTGAAGAGGCTTACAGCCTGGCGATTTTAGCCCATGAGTGCATGGAAACGCTGGGGCTTAAAGTCAAAATCAAGGTGTTTGCCTCTGATGTGGATAAACGGGCTATTTTATCCGCTTCAACCGGTCAATACCCGGAGAGTATTACGGCAGACCTGACCCCCAAGCAGTTGACAAAATATTTTTACCGGAGGGAGTCGTATTATCAGATTTCAAGACAGATCCGGGAAATGGTCGTATTTGCACAGCACAATATTTTAAAAGACCCCCCGTTTACAAAAATCGATCTGGTCAGTTGCAGGAATTTATTGATTTATCTCCAGCCGGTCCTTCAAAAACGGGCTCTGGAAAAGTTTAACTTTGCATTGAATCCGGGCGGAACGCTCTTTTTAGGGAGCAGTGAATCCATCGGTGAGATGAATGTTTACTTTGACTCTTTGAATCACAAATGGAAGATTTTCCGGTCCAAAGGGAGAAGAACCCCTGTGATCGGCTCACAGGACCGGTATGTCCCCTATCAATATGAACACACACCGGTACGCCGGCAGTATAAAGATTCCAATTCGCTTTCCAATGAAAAGATTCAAAACAGCCTTCTGGAAGTACTGGCTCAGCGGTATGTTGAATTAACCATTCTTGTGAATGAAGAGAATGAAATTCTTCACGTTCTTGGAAATACGGAAAGATTTCTAAGATTTCCTGCCGGCAAACCGGTAAACAATATCTTTAAAGTCCTCGTCAAAGAGATGGTCGTACCGATTACGGCAGGCCTGCATAAGGTCTTTAAAGACAAGGAACCGGTGAAATATTCCAATATCCATATCCAGGGTGACAATTCCGTGACAACAGCCAAAATGGAAATTCACCCCATGTTTAAAAATCCCGGCAATCAGATCTTTGCCGTTATATTTATTGAAAATGTAAAAAAACACACCTCCGACTCAAAAAAGACGCCGATTAAAGAAATTGATATCCATGTTGAAAAACGGATTGAAAGACTGGAGAATGAACTTCAATTTACCCGGGAAAGCCTTCAGACCACCATTGAAGAATTGGAAACATCAAACGAAGAGCTCGGGGCCACCAATGAAGAACTGATGGCCAGCAACGAGGAACTGCAAAGCACCAACGAAGAATTACAGTCGGTGAATGAAGAGTTATATACCGTCAATGCGGAATACCAGGGGAAAAATATTGAGCTGATTGAAATAAAAAATGATTTTGAAAACCTTTTCAATAGCCTGCAGCTGCCGGTGATGTTTTTGGATGAAAATCTTGAGATCCGCCAATTGACACCGCAATTGTCAAAAATATTCAGGGTGTCGGAAAAAGATATCGGCCGGCCCGTGAACCATCTTATTCATCATTTTATAAATGTTGATCTGGTAGCTGTATTTGAGCAGGTGGTAAAAAAAGAACGCCCAATTGAACAGGAAATATGCAATAACCGCAACGAATACTACCTGATGAGGGCGTTTCCATACCAGATATCTTCTGATTTTTCATCCGGTGTGGTGGTGATATTCATTGATATTTCACAGCGGAAAAAGGACGAGAAAAAGCTCCAGCATCTGGCAGCCGTTGTGATGGACTCAAATGATGCCATTGTGGAACAGGATTTTGACGGAAATATTTTAGCCTGGAACAAAGGCGCCGAAAAAATTTACGGTTACACGGAAAAGGAAGCCCTGACCATGAATATCGGCAAATTAATCCCGGAAGAATTGAGCGGTTCCGCCCAGGTTTATATACGATCCGTTCAAGAGGGGAAAGAACCGGATATTCAAAAGACCAAACGGATCACAAAGGGAGGGGAGAGAATTGACATCGCTTTAAAAGCAACCAGATTGGAAGATGAATTCGGCAATCCTGTCGCCGTTGTCACAACGGAACGGGATGTAACCGGACTTCCGGAAGAATGTATATTCTAAAGGGGGACTCCATGAAGCGAGAACCGGAACAATCATTTGCCGCGCTTAGAGAAAAAGCGGAACAGCTGTTACAAAACCAGCCCTCTTTACTGGAAAAACCGTATACAAAAGATTTGAGTAAAGTCATTCATGATTTACAGGTTCACCAGATTGAGCTGGAAATGCAAAATGATGAACTCAAAAAAGTTCAGGCGGATCTGGAATCATCAAAAGACAGATACTTTAAATTGTTCAACCGGGCGCCTGTGGGCTATGCCACCGTCGATGAAGTCGGTATGATTCGCAGTTCAAACCAGGCACTTTCAGATATGCTTGGCCGTGACCCCCGGGTGCTCAAGCGCAAACCGTTGTCTCAATTTGTCTTCGACAAAGACAAAGACCTGTTTTTAAGTCGATTCAGAGTGTTCTCCCGGAAACCGGACGGGGGATCATT
This sequence comes from Desulfobacula sp., assembly GCA_028280105.1. Lineage (GTDB taxonomy): Bacteria > Desulfobacterota > Desulfobacteria > Desulfobacterales > Desulfobacteraceae > Desulfobacula. Next base: position 35,809 of record JANQML010000303.1, read on the forward strand.
TGAAGTTCGGATGGTCGAATCCTCCCGGCAAATCATTCATACGCAATTGTCGGTCCAGGCGGTTGATACCCAATCAAAAACGCAAAACGGATCAAGGGATATCTTAATTGTTGTCTCGGATATCACAGAGAAAAAACGGGCAGAGAAAAAACTTAGGCAAAATAAAGATCTGCTTAACAATATTGTTGAAGATATTCCGGCCATGATCTGCCGGTTTGACGACTGCGGAACCATTTCTTTCGTCAACAAGGAATACTGCGCCTTTTTTGACAGGACTGAAAACTACTTTTTGAACAAGAATTACTTCTCCCTGCTTCCGGAGAACAAACGCGAGTATGTCAAGGATCAATTTTCAAAGCTCACCCCTGAAGATCCGGTAAAGACCTATGAATACGAGGCCCGCACGGTTGCCAAGGAAACCCGGTGGCAGCGGTGGATGATTCGGGCCATATTTGAATCGTCCGGGGATGTCCTTTTCTATCAGACCATTGGATATGATATCACTGAACAATTGCAGATTCAGAACGAAAAAAAAGAGAAGGAAAAACTGACAGGTATCGTTGAACTGGCAGGGGCCATCTGTCATGAAATCAGGCAGCCGTTGCAGGTAATTGTCGGGGTCTCCGATCTGGTTGCCATGAAGACGCCCGGGGATCAGTCTTTAGAAAAGGAATTCAGTCTGCTTTTAAGAGAAGTTGACAGAATCAATTTCTCCCTGCACCAGCTTGACAACATAACAAGGTATGAAACAAAGCCGTATATCGGGAAGGCAAAGATACTGGATTTAAATAATACATCCGATCGAAGAAAAGATAAGCGTTATAAACCGGCAGAGTCTGTATTTGTTAAGTTTATCGGCGATGATGTATTAAAAGTCAGGCTGATTGACATCAGCAAGGGCGGGCTCTCTTTTTGGGGAAAAGGGATTAATTTAAAACACGGGCCTAACTTTTCCTGTGACATTCTAAAAGATTCCGGGGAAAGAGCCATTCACTGTCTCCCCTGTATTCTGATCCCGGAGGATTTGCTGAAACAGCCGGATTTAAAGCAGGCCCGGCATCCTGATGCCTATCACGCTCAATTTATCGATCTGAGCCGGGATCAAATCGAGCAGATCAGTAAGTTTATCCGGGAAATTGTATCGCGTTAAGCTTCCCTTACCGATTTTTCTGCCTTCCTTCCATCAGTCCACACCGAATTCAGATGGTTTCAGATGGGTGAGGTAATCGATCAATGCCTTTGTTTTTTGAAAACCCATCTTCTCTTTTTTGATAAAGATATGGAAATGGTCGGCCCCGGGTTTAATTTCGGGAAAAGGATCTGCCAGGATCTTTTCGTTAAGCTCCCGGATGACCGTATATTTGGGAACAAATCCGATACCCAGGCCTGAAATGGCTGCGTTGATGATACCCCGGACATGATTGATCTGAATGACGTTTTTCAGGTAAAACCGCTCTTTTTCCGGAATGGCAGTTATAAAATGATTCCACCATTCAAGATCCTTGTCATGTGAGAGAAGATGGATTCGCTCAAGGTCTTTAAGAGATCGAATCCGTTGCTGTTCAATGAACCGGGGGGATGCAATGGTGACATACTGTTCCTGAAACAGGCATATTCTTTCAAGACCGGACAGGGTATGGATCCGGCAGTCAATGGCAAGATCAATCTCGTCCCGGGCCAGGGGCCCCTGCAAGTCAGGAGAAAAATAAAAATCCAACAGGATGTCCGGGTGGGCTTTTAGGAAAGAACGGATATGTTTGATCAGTATGGAGGTGCCGAACTCAACCGTACTGCCCACCTTGATGCCCACTTTAGACGCTTTCTTGAACCGGGCGATCTCCTGGTCTGCCCGTTCGATCTCATAAAATATCTTTTCACAGGACCGGAACAGGGCTCTGCCGGCAGGTGTCAGGGACAAGGTTTTACCATTGCGCGAGATCAGAGGCGTGCCCAGGGAGGTTTCAAGTTTTTTAAGGGCATGGCTGACGGCAGACTGGGTCACAAACAGGGTACCGGCTGCCTGGGTGAAATTTTTAACCTTTGCCAGGGCAAAGAAAGTTTTCAAATGATACAGATCCATTATCTCTTGTTATGAATTTGGTTCATGGTTATTATAAAAATTATGAATTTTACTTTATCGGTAAAATAATTGTATTACAAGTCATTAAGGCGGACAATCACTAACACATACTAAAATCGTTCTTATCTCATATTGAATCGGGTTGCTGTACGGCTGATATAAGTATCGGAACTTGGTACGCTGAAATCGGCACGGCATTAGCCGGAGATAAAAGAGACGGGTGATGGCAGGAAGTCCAAATCAGGTGCCTGGAAAATCTATCAAAGGTATCGGATCAACCCCGTAGACCGGGGCAGGAATCTGCCGCCTGCCCGGGGAATAGAATTTTAATTTATTAATGGAGAAAACTTATGAATAACAGTATGCTGCGGCTGCCTGAGGCCTACAATGAACCGATAAAAGACTATGGACCGGGAAGCCCTGAACGGCAGGCCCTTCAAAAAGAACTGGCCCGGCAGATGGACCTTACGGTGGATATTCCCCTTATCATTAACGGCCGGTCGGTTCATACCGGTGAAACAGGAAAGATCCGATGCCCCCATGACCACGGCCATGTGCTGGGCACATTCTGTAATGCCGGTGACAAAGAGATCCGTCAGGCCATTGATGCGGCAATGGCAGCAAAGCCGTTATGGGAGACCATGCCCTGGCAGGAGCGGGCCTCTATCTTTTTAAAAGCTGCAGATCTGATCTCGCAAAAATATTCGCCACTGCTCAATGCCGCCACCATGCTGGGCCAGTCAAAGAATGTCTTTCAGGCTGAAATTGACTCCACCTGTGAGCTGGTCGATTTTTTACGGTATAATGTTAAGTTCATGGAGGAGATTTATTCCAACCAGCCCTCATCTGATAAAGGGCTGTGGAACCGGGTTGAATACCGGCCCCTTGAAGGTTTTGTCTTTGCTTTGACACCGTTCAATTTTACGGCAATCGCCGGCAATCTGTCCACCGCCCCTGCCATGATGGGCAATACAGTGGTTTGGAAACCGGCATCCACCGCAGTGCTTTCCGGGTTTTACATCATGGAGATTTTAAAGGAAGCCGGACTCCCCGACGGGGTGATTAACTTTATTCCGGGCAAGGGATCCAGGATCGGGAAGATCATATTCTCACACGAGGATCTGGCCGGGGTCCATTTTACCGGTTCCACCGAGGTCTTCCAGACGCTGTGGCAAAAAACCGGAGAAAATATTGCCGCTTATAAGTCTTATCCGCGTATGGTGGGAGAAACCGGAGGCAAAGACTATATTTTTGTCCATCCGTCGGCAGATATCGACCAGGCGGTAACGGCGTCGGTCCGGGGCGCGTTTGAATATCAGGGTCAGAAATGTTCCGCCTGCTCCAGGCTCTATGTCCCAGCCTCTTTATGGGACGCGTTTAAGGCAAAATTGGATGCCGATCTTCAGGCAATACAAACCGGCGGTGTCGTCGAGTTCGGTAACCTTGTCAACGCGGTGATTGACGAGCCTGCCTTTGATACCATTGACGGTTTCATCAGCCGGGCGGAAGCATCGGACCAGGCTGAGGTGATTTTCGGCGGCCGCCGGGATAAATCCAAAGGGTATTTTATCGATCCCACCGTGATCCGGGCCAATGACCCGCACTACGAAACCATGGCGGAAGAGATATTCGGTCCGGTGCTCACGGTTTATGTCTATGACGATCAGGATCTTGAGCAAACCCTTTCCATTCTGGACAATACCAGTGTCTATGCCCTGACCGGGGCTATTTTCGCCCGGGACCGCCAGGCCGTCAATCATCTGATGGACCGGTTGACCCATACGGCAGGCAACTTTTACATCAATGACAAACCCACGGGTGCCGTGGTGGGGCAGCAGCCTTTCGGCGGTGCCCGAAAGAGCGGAACCAACGACAAGGCCGGCAGCCCCCTTAACCTGATGCGGTGGACTTCACCCCGGACCATCAAAGAGACCTTTGTTCCGGCCGTTGATTTCCGGTATCCCTTCATGTCGGAATAAGATCCGGTTCAATCGCCCCTGTTGCCGGGCTAAAATTTGTTCAATTAAAAAAGTCCGGAAAATTTTTTCCGGACTTTTTTATTAGAGGCCGGGGTGATTTTAAACGGAATCCGTATATTATAGCAAATGACAAAAATATGTTCCGAAAAATCCGTTGATAAGAATACCAATTCAGTAAAAAATACTGAAAGCTTAAGCGTCATTTGCTGTGCAACCACCCAAGTTAAAAATTGAATCGGAACGGAATTTTGAGAACAACTATAGATATTTGCAGGTGCCTGCTGGGCAATGTACAGATAAACCGGTTCCATTTTCAGCCTGATCCTGGTAGATAAAAGGAATTTAGACCGCAGGAAAGGAGAAGATAGGGTATGATACCGCTTGAGTCCCTGCCCCCTTTTTTATTCGCATCCGTACTGCTGTGCCTTGCACCGGGACCGGACAATCTCTTTGTTTTAAGCCAATCCGCCCTTTACGGCGGGAAAAGCGGCCTCTTTGTGATCCTGGGGTTGAGCAGCGGGTTGGTTTTTCACACAACAGCAGTGGCCTTGGGGGTCGCTGCCGTCTTTCAGGCGTCGGTTGCAGCATTTACCATCCTGAAACTGGCAGGTGCTGTATACTTACTCTATCTTGCCTGGCAAGCCTTTCGTGCATCCGCCTCCCGCCTTGACCACCCGGCTGCCAACCAATTGTCAGGCTTCCGGTTGTATCGCAGGGGAATCATCATGAGCATTACCAACCCCAAGCTTTCAATCTTTTTCCTGGCCTTTTTGCCCCAGTTTGCCGCACCGGCAAACGGCCCTGTCATGCAGCAGATATTTGTGCTGGGACTATTCTTTATTTTGGTGACCCTGCTGGTCTTCGGCGGTATTGCCCTGCTGGCAGGGACGATCGGGGGATGGCTCAGCCGTTCCCCCAAAGCACAGATCTATATGAACTTGCCGTGTCAGCGGCCAGTCTGAGTGCCAGGCCGACAAACAGGGTTCCGGCGGCCCGGTTCATATAGATCTGTGCTTT
>JANQML010000096.1 GCA_028280105.1 Desulfobacula sp.
ACATTTGCTTTCTGGATAAAAAGCAGATGGATCTCGGACGTTACCAGGAACAACGCCATCACGCTTGTCGGATCAAACATATCCGCCGGTGGCGGAGGCGGGTGAGGCCCTGTTTTTATGGCCTTGCATATCGAATTTATACTCGGTTCTTTATTCATCCGCTCTGTCATCCGCATATATAATTTTATTTAATACCAGACCGGAGGCCGGTGCGATATGCCTCAGAGGCCGGCGCTCCTGACCGGTTAATGTTCCGGCTATTTTATCAAGGCTAGTCTGTTTTCTGCCCAGACACAATAACTGGCCCATCATGAGCCGGACCTGGTACCTTAAAAACCCTTTTGACCGAACCCGGAAAGCAAAGATCTCTTCAGGAAAAAAATCAGCCTGAAACAATTTATTTTCAACGATTTCACTGATAAAGATGTCACGGTTAAAATTGACGGTTTTTGACGGTTTCGTGCAATACTGAACAAAATTATGATGCCCTTCAAACAACCGGGCACCCTCTTTCATTAAACCGATATCAAGCCGGTCCGGAAATGTAACCACCAGTGAGGCACAAAACGGATGGGCCTTATGGCCGTGTGCGAAAAGGTAGACGTATTCTTTTTCCCGGACCGAATTGATGATATTGAAATCAGCTCCCTTTTCCCGGATCTTGAGAATCCGGATATCGTTGGGCAGGTTCAAATTCAATTGCGTTTTTAATTCATTGGGTTCCAGTTTTTGATTTGAGAAAAGCATAAAAGCCGAATGATTGGCTGAGACTTTGGCATCGGTCCGGCCGGCGCCCAGAATTTTAAACGGCAGACCTTTAAAGATAAAATTAAGGGTTTTTTCAACCATGAATTCGACGGTTTTAAGCCCGGGCTGTTTCTGCCATCCGTGGTACCGAAACCCCAAATACTGGATATAAACAAGATAATGATATGTCTCTTTTTTAACCGGCATTACAGACGATGATACAAAGATTGGGCCGAGAACACCAGAAAAGTTTACGTTCAAAACCCCTTGATTTTGATTATTCACTGAGCCGCTGATATTAAAATTGACTTTTCAGGTCCGGTTTTTATAGGATAGCGCAAGAGATACTGAAAATATTATTGAAAATGATGAGAAGGAGATATCCTCGTGGAACAAAAATTTATCCTGACGGCTTTTGGTAAGGATCGCCCCGGCATTGTTGCCGGGATTTCCGAAGTGATTTTTAAAAATGGATGCAACCTCGAAGATTCAAATATGGGCCGGCTGGCAGATGAATTTACATTGATACTGCTGCTGTCGGGCACGGGGGAGACTCTCCAGGATTCACTGAACCGGGATCTGAAACGCCTGGAAATGGAAAAAAACGTCTTTGTCTTTTTACGCCCCCTGGATTATCAGGTGCCGGACATGACCGGCCGGAATCATTTTAACACGATTTCCGTGGAAGGGGTTGATCAGGCCGGCATCGTCTACAATATCAGCAAACAATTGGCTGAAAAAAAAATCAATATCGAAACGCTTAGATCCCAAAAAAAATTCTCTCCCAACAGCGGAACCGCAATGTATACTATGGAAATACAGGTCCTCATTCCCGATTCCGTATCAAAGCAGAGTGTAGAGGCCACCTTTGATATGCTGGCAAATGAACTGAACGTAGATATCACTTTAAAATAACCGCCGCAGGATTGGGCGGTTAACCCTTTGGAGCAAAGGAGCTACCCTTTGGTTTTCAACGCCTGTATGGCTCATTGGCCGACCTGAAAGAGATCAGTGGCCAGCTGATTCCGATCTATTCTGGCTCAGGACTTCAACCGGTCTTTCAGGCTGCTGAGCCTCAAATCGGTCTTATTATTATTTAGCGCCAGCTCCAGGGCCCTGGACGATCCGACAATGATAACCAATTGTTTGCCCCGGGTCATAGCCGTGTATAACAGATTTCGCTGGAGTAAAGGAAAATGGGGGGTGGTCAATGCAATCACCACGGCAGCATATTCACTCCCCTGGGATTTATGAACCGATATGGTATAGGCAAGGGAGAGTTCATCCAGTTCCAGGATATCGTATTCCACCAGACGGCCGTCATAATCCACCACCAGTGAATTCCGGGGTTTGTCAACGTCATGAATAATGCCGATATCGCCGTTGAACACATCTTTTTCATAATTATTTTTCAAATGCATGACCTTGTCTTTGGATTTAAAAACAAAGCCGCCGGAATGAATACCATCTGCTGACGGGTTGAGAAGGGCCTGCAACTGCTGGTTCAAATTGATGGTTCCGGCATCTCCCCGGTGCATGGGGGTCAGCACCTGAATCTCGTCAATATGGGGAAACGCCTTGGGAATCCGTTTTGAACAGAGTTCTAGAATGGTTTGCACCACGGTTTCCGGCCGGCGATTTTCAATAAAATAGAATTCAGACAGGGTGCCTGCTTGTGCCTTTTGAAAATCAGGCATTTTGCCGTTCCGTATCTCATGGGCATATTGAACGATGGGGCTTTCCTGGGCCTGGCGAAATATCTTGGTCAGAAAAAAGACCTTAACCGCACCGGATTCAATCATATCAGACAGTACATTGCCCGGTCCCACCGAAGGGAGCTGAAACGTATCTCCCACAAGGATCAGCGTGGCAGCCACGGGCATGGCCCGGATCAGTGAATACATCAGCAGGGTATCCACCATGGAGGTTTCATCCACAATAAAAACGTCCAATTCAAGCGGATTAACAGGGCCCCGGTCAAAGAGGCCGCTCTCGTGATCAAACCCAAGTAATTTATGAAGTGTGGAAGCCTGTTTTCCCGTTACCTCGGATAACCGCCTGGCTGCCCGGCCCGTGGGTGCACTGAGCACCACGGTTTGATTCATCAGAGAATAGACTTCACACAACGCCCGCACCAGGGTCGTTTTACCGGTCCCGGGCCCCCCGGTTATGATCACGATCTTTTCAGTCAATACATGTTTGACCACATCCAGCTGTTCATCGGACAATTTCACCGCAAGCCTTTTCAGTACGGTCTCCAATATCTGGCTCCGGTCCATTGAACCGGTTGGAACCGGCATGGAAAGAATGGCCTTTATGCGGGATGCGATACCGGACTCCGCCCGGAAAAGCCGCTTTAAATAGATTCGGGTATCGGTCTCATCGCTCCCGTTTTCAACACAGAGTTCATCCGCATCTGAAAGTCTTTCCAATGCGGTTTCAAACCGGTCGGGAGCAACACCGGTTATCCCGGCACACCGCTGAAACAGATCATTTTTCAGGCCGAAAACATGACCTTCCTGCTCAAATGTAATGAGTGCATGGACCAGACAGGCTGCCAGCCTGTTCTCATCATCTTTTTCAACACCGGCGTTCATGGCAATGGCGTCAGCCATGCCAAACCCCACCCGCGGGATATCCCGGGCAATCCGGTAAGGATCGGTTTTTAAAATCTCCAGCGATCGGGACCCGTACATGTTTAAAATCTCCGCCGCATGAACGACGCCGACCTCATTTTCCTGCAAGAACCGCATCACCCGCCGAACGGCATGGTGGTGGTTCCAGGCCGTTTCAACGATCTGTTTTTTCGCCTTGCCGATGCCGTTGATCTGCATCAGCCGGTCCGGATCATTTTCAATTATATCCAGGGTCTGTTCTTGAAAGTGGTCAACGATCTTTGCTGCCAGAGACGGACCGATCCCTTTGATGATGCCGGAGCCCAAATACTTTCGGATCCCTGAAACCGATGCCGGCAAAACCACGGTATAGGTATGGACGTTAAACTGGTCTCCGTATTTAGGGTGGGCAGTCCATTTTCCGGATACCTCAAGGCTTTCCCCTTCAACCACGCCTGCCAGATGCCCCACAATGGTGATGGGTTCCAAAATCTTGGGGACACGGAGTCTGGCCACGGTGTAGTGGTTTTGGGGGTTCTGAAACGTCAGTCGATCTAAAATGCCTTTGATCTTAATCATGACGGGTGGGGTTTGTTGATAATCCGGCAGGCGGCGTCATAGAGATCAACAGCCACCGATGAGGGACTGATATCTCTTTGTATCAGTTCAGTCCGGGCGGTCTTTCCGTTACCGGTCAAAACCAGTATGGTTGTTGCACAGCCGGCGCGGATTCCGGCCTCAATATCCTTGGCGCTGTCCCCGATCATGATGGCATGGGAGAGATCGATACCATGCTTTTTCACGGCCGACAGTATCATCCCGGGTTTGGGTTTCCGGCACCGGCAACCGGCATTGGGAAGGTGGGGGCAGAAAAAGATATCCTTGATTTTGCCGCCGGCTTTTTCGATCCCGAAAACCATTTTTTTAAATATCGCATCCAGGGTACCCTGGGTGGCCATCTTTCTGCCGATCATGGACTGGTTGGTGATAAGAATGATCTCATATCCGTTGTCACACAGCAGAGCAACGGCTTCAGGGCTTTTTGGGATAAACCGGAATTCATCCGGTGTTTTAATGTATTCGGTGGAATCAATGTTGATAACCCCGTCACGATCCAGAAATACAAACCCTTTGTTCATCATTACTCTGCCACGGCAAACGCCGATTTGAATCCTTTCCGCCCCATAAGGGTTTCACTGAATGAAACCGCCTTGTTTAAGTTGGTAAACCGGCCGATCCGGACCCTGAAAAATGTTCCCCGGTCATCGGTAAAGGTTTCAATATGGGCATTGTCATAGAATCTGGAGAGCCGATCCCGATATTTTTCAGCATTTTGCCTCTGTTTGAACGCCCCCACCTGAACGGTAAAGTTGCCTTTCCAATAGTCGACCGGCTTAAATGCCACCGGATCCTTTGTCTTTTTGGAATATGATGTGGCCCGGCCCAAGGCTGTGACCCTGACCCGTGCCGTCCCCGGCCTCACAATATCCAAACGCCTTGCCCCGGTATAGGAAAGATCAATAATCCGTCCGGCAATAAACGGGCCCCGGTCATTGATCCGCACGACAATTTTTTTGTTGTTCTCAAGATTATGCACCCGGACCCAGGTATTCATGGGAAGAGTTTTATGGGCAGCCGTCATGGCATACATATTATAAATTTCACCGTTGGATGTTTTTCGGCCATGAAATTTTTTACCGTACCAGGAAGCTCTTCCGGACTGAACAAACCCTGCCGCACTTGGAATGGGGGTATATTTAACCCCTTTGATCCGATAGGGTCTCTGGGTTGCAGGTATCTTTTTAGAACCTGACAAAGAATAGTCGCCTTTATAACCACCTGACTTTTTGGGGGGGGCATGGGTGCTGTCAAGCTTGGTGGCGCATCCGAACATCACCAGGGAAAAGAAGACCAGGAACTGGGCACTGAATTTCAAGAGTAGACCTCCGCAACACTTAACCATTTAAATAAACAGGAGACACCGGTCATTGACCGGTCTCTCTCACCTTTCCCATAACGGTCCTTTTTGTCCCGGTCAAACCGCTACGCTTTTTTCTGCTCCAGGGCCAAAGCCAATACATGTTCCATTTTATCCGTAAAATGAAATTGGACAGACTCTCTGATATGATTTGGAATATCCTCCATGTCTTTTTGATTCCAGAGCGGCAGGATAATGGTTTTAATACCGGCCCTGTGAGCGGCAATCACCTTCTCCTTGATTCCGCCCACAGGCAGGAGATCGCCCCGCAGGGTAATCTCCCCGCTCATGGCCAGCCTTTTTTTAACCCGCCGGCCGGTCATCAGAGAGACCAGGCAGGTGAGCATGGCCACGCCGGCCGACGGCCCGTCTTTGGGAATCGATCCTTCAGGCACATGGATATGAAGATCATTTTTACTGAAAAAGGCATCATCAATATGAAGCTGGTTTGCATTGGACCGGATAAAGCTTAGCGCAGTGGAGGCAGATTCTTTCATGACGTCCCCGAGCTGGCCGGTTAACGAAAGTCCTTTTCCGCCTTTCATGGCCACCGCTTCAATGAAAAGGATTTCGCCGCCATAGGGTGTCCAGGCAAGGCCGATCGCGACACCCGGGTTTTCGATTTTAAGTGCCGCATCCGGCATATGGGGTGCCGGTCCCAAATATTCATGCAAATCACTCTGTCGGATCACCAGCTCTTCAGCCTTCTTCTCCGCAATCTTTGCGGCCACCCCCCTGCAGATCGAACCAATGCGGCGCTCCAGACTCCGCAGACCCGATTCCCGGGTATACCCTGAAATAATATTCTTGATTGCTCCCGACGTAATTTTGACCTGGATGGATTTCAATCCATTGGCTCTCCGTTGCCTTGGAATCAGATAGCGGGTAGCAATTTTTAATTTTTCTTCCTCGGTATATCCGTTAAGCTCCAGAACCTCCATCCGGTCTCTCAACGCTGCCGGAACCGTATGGAGCACATTGGCGGTTGCTAAAAACATGACGTCCGACAAATCGAACGGGACATCCAGATAGTGGTCGGAAAAAGAAAAGTTCTGTTCCGGGTCCAGCACTTCCAGCAGAGCGGAGGACGGATCACCGTGATAGCTGGAATCAACCTTGTCGATTTCGTCCAGCATGAAGACCGGATTTTTGGTTCCGGCCTTTCTAAGACTCTGAATAATCCGCCCCGGAAGCGCCCCGACATAGGTTCGGCGGTGCCCCCTGATCTCAGCCTCATCCCGCACCCCGCCCAAGGCGATTCTGACAAATTTACGGCCAAGGGCCCGGGCAATGGATCGCCCCAGAGAGGTCTTCCCGGTACCGGGTGGTCCGGTAAAACAGATGATTGGACCTTTGGAATCCTTTTTAAGACTTCTGACAGCCAGGTATTCCAGAATCCTTTTTTTGGGTTTTTCCAAACCATAGTGGTCCAGGTTAAGAATTTTTCTGGCCTTGGCAATGTCGAGCTTATCCTTTGAACTCTTATTCCAGGGCAATGAGGTCAACCAGTCCAGATAGGTGGACGCCACAACATATTCAGACGATGACGGATGCATGCGGGACAACCGGAGCAATTCCCTTTGCCCTTCTTTAAAGGCCTCCTCCGGTAATCCGATCGAGTCTATTTTGGACCGGTACTCTCTGATTTCCAGTTTCTCATCATCTGTCTCTCCCAGCTCGTCCTTAATTGTTTTAAGCTGCTGCCTCAAATAATATTCCCGTTGCCGCTTGTCCATGTCTTCTTTAACCTGACTCTGAATCCGGGACCCCATCTCAAGGATTTCCAACTGGTCGTGGACCAGGCGAGTCACCTTTTTAAGCCGTTTGGTCACATCCAGCAGCTCGATGACTTTCTGCTTTTCATCCACCGGTGCATTAATGGTGGATGCCACCATATCCGCCAGAACATCAGGCTCCTGAAGCGATTTAATCATGTGGCCCATTTCAGACGGCAGTCCCGGAGACAGTTCGACAATCTTCTCATACTGTTCAACAATATTGGTCATCAATGCCCGGTTCTCTTTATTCCGGTTTGTATTTTTGCTTTCCATGACACGGATTTTGGCCTGCATATACTGCTTGTCCTGAATAAAGGCTTCCACCATAAACCGGTTGAGTCCCTGGATCAGCAACTGGGCTTTTTCATCTTCCATTTTGGACATTTTAAGAATAATGGCCACGGTTCCGATCCGGTGAAGATCGTCTGCCGTGTGACGGGAATGGGCATCCGATCGCTTGGACAGCAACAATCCGAGCATGCGGTTTCCGGCCATAGCCTCATCAATGAGTTCAACGGCTTCGTTCTGAATCAATACCAGGGGCAACACCATTTTAGGAAATAAATTGGTATCGACAATGGGAAGAATGGGTATAATGTCGGGAATACTTTCTGAAGTTATTTGGGGCGAGGGATGTCTGAGATCATCCATTATACTCTGGATCCTTTTAGAATTTCAGCCGCTGTTAAATTCTAGGGAAAGACCTCGTTCGCTCTTGATATCTTTCCGAGTTTCAGCCTCAAAAATCCATTGGTGATGCGTGCCGACACCTGATCCAAATCAATCACACTGGGCAGGTACAATACCCGTTCAAACTGTCCGAACTGGATTTCAGCCAGCCGGTATGTGGCTGTCCGGTCCGGTTGCTTATTGGGTCGGGTTCCTGAAATCTTAACTGCCTTGTCACTGATTTCTATAATAATATCTTCTTTATTGACACCGGCTATTTCAGCCTGAATAACGATCTCGGCCCGTGTTTCAAATATATCCATTTGAGGTTTCCAGACCCTTTTCGAAAAGCTGAACATGGGATTGACGGATTGAAACATTTCTTCAAAAGACTTCTCCTTACCGGGATACGCTTCAATTGTTTCGCCAAACCGAATTTGTATATGCTTCATATAAAACTCCCGATGATGCCGTTAATCGATCATCTCTTAATCCTGTAAAAATACCATCCCCACCCGATATTGTAAAGCGCATTTAAACACCCCTGATCCACCATACAGTCACGCCTTGCCGCCTTGCATCCGGCACCTTGCTGAAGGCCAGGAAGGCGGTGCAACCCATGACCCACATGTGAAACAAAAATTTGATGGTGGATTTGGGATACGCGTATCCTGTCCCATCAGGCGGGTTACCCAAAAAAATTTAATTGAAATCAACATCTTTGAATGATAAATGCACTTTCTATACCAAATTTTTAAACCCTTATGTTGGAGATCCCATGGTTCAATCGAATTTAATTGCTCTTGTGACCGGAGCCGGAAAGGGAATCGGCAAGGCTATTGCCCAAACCCTCGCAGAACAGGGGGCTTTTGTATATCTCAATTTTTTGTCAGACGAAACCGCAGCCCGGCAAACCCTTGAGACCATTTTAGCCGGGGGCGGAAATGCGGCCCTATTGCCTTTTGACGTCAAAAGCAGTGATGCATCGTTGGATGCCGTTAAAACCATTCTAAAAGAAAAAGGAAAAATCGATATCCTGGTAAACAATGCCGGGATCCGACAGGACCGGTTGATGGTCATGATGAAAAAAGAGGCCTGGCAAACCGTTATCGATGCCAATCTCAACGGATTTTACAATGTCACCAAACCGGTGGTAAAAGCCATGATTAAGCAAAAGTCAGGCCGGATCGTCAACCTGACATCGGCTGCCGGGCAGACCGGAAACCCGGGCCAGGTAAACTATTGTGCTTCCAAAGCCGGACTCATCGGTGCCACAAAAGCCCTGGCAAAAGAAATTGCGAGCCGAAATATAACGGTAAATGCGGTCTCTCCCGGCTTTATCCAGACCCAAATGACCGCCGACCTGCCCCTTCCGTCCGTTGAAGAGGCCATTCCTGCCAAACGACTGGGCAAACCTGAGGAGGTCGCCGATCTCGTGGTTTTTTTATGCTCGGATAAAGCCGCTTACATCACCGGCCAGATCATTGGCATAAACGGAGGATTGGTTTAGTTTAACCACTGAGGTGTGATATTTCAAAATTCGGATTGACATGGCATCTGTTTCCACTCTATTGAGGCATGCATAAAATTTTCATACGATTAAAAATCCGTCAACACCTGGTTTCGGACATATCCAGAATCTTTCTTAATGCCCGGGCAAACTCATTCAGGGAGAACGGCTTTTGAATAAAGCCGTGGCATCCCCGATTTAAAAATCCCTCGATTTTCTCATCAACCGTATATCCCGTTGAAATAAGAATTTTCGCATCGTTGTGAATCTCTTTAATCTCTGAGAACACCTCTTTCCCGCTCATTTTCGGCATAATCAGATCCAGAACCACCAATGCAATGTCATCCCGGAAAATTCTGTAGATCTCCACGGCCTCCAATCCGTTTCTGGCAATGATGGCCTTATATCCCAGTTTTTCCAAGAAATTTTTACCCACATTGATGATATCCTCCTCATCATCCACAAGCAAAATGGTTTCAGATCCTTTTTGGAGCTGATCAAACGACGGGTTCTCTTCTTTTACTTCTTTTGCTTCAACATGGTTGGATGCGGGCAGACAGATTTCAAAGGTCGCGCCTTCTCCCTTTTCACTTTCCACAAGGATAAATCCGCCGTGATTTTTTACGATGCCGAATACGGTGGAAAGCCCCAGTCCCCGGCCTTTTTTATCTCCCACTTCTTTGGTGGAAAAAAACGGATCAAATATTTTTTTCTGGGTTTCCATATCCATGCCGATTCCGGTATCCCTCACCGTTATCCGAATGTATCGGCCGGGTTTGACTTCAAACGAAAAATCATGATCTTTCCGGATAATCATATTCTGTGTTGAGATATAGATATCCCCTTGATCCGGCATGGCCTGGGAGGCGTTGACCAACAGATTCAGGACAACCTGCTCAAGCTGGGACTGATCGGCTTCCACAGGATATAATTGTTCTTCATAGGATTCGTGGATGAGAATATCTTTCCGGGTGGGTTGAAAAATTTTTAATGTCAATACAACGAATTCATTGACATCCAGCACCTCGGCCTTGTATTTACCCCCCCTTGCAAACCCCAGTAACCGGCCGGTCAATTCAGCGGCTGTCTTTACCAGGCGGCCGATATGCTCGGCATGGTTGGCCACCTTATCAGCGGCTGACACATCGATCTGCATAAGTGACAAATGTCCCTGGATACCCATAAGTATGTTATTAAAATCATGTGAAATGCCTCCGGCCAGCACACCGATCGCCTCCATTTTCTGAGCCTGCTGAAGCTGAACCTGCAACAGCTTCAGTTCTGAAATATCGGTTACAACGATGATGGTTCCCCTGGCAGGATCCTTTCTGTTGAGCCAGGAAGCCCGGATGCGGCAATCAAATTTACTGCCGTCTTTTCGGATCCAGATAGTTTCGACAAACCCGTTGCCATACCGGTCTACATTGGCGTGCAGATCCCGTCCCACCCGATCATATTCAGCTGAATCCGGATATAGGACGCGGGTGTTCTGTCCGTTCAATTCACCGGGTTCATACCCGAGCATGGAAAAAAAGATATCATTGGTCCAGTTAATCACCCGGTTCTTGACAATGGCAATCCCCGCAGGAGACGAATTTAGAACGGTCTCTAATTCTTGGGCATTCAAACATTTCCGGGGCGTATCATTTGCCTCTTTTCCACAAAATGTACTGATGACATCGGTACTTAAGCTGTTAATCGTATCGTCCATCCTAACGAACCACCTGCAACGGCTTGATCATTTGGCTTGCCTTTCAATCAGAGGTCAAGTATAGCAGACTTTGAATCGAATTTTAAGACTTACAAACAATGATTACTAAAAAAAACATGATGTTCCGACGTAATTACCTGCCTGCAGCTTTTACCGGTTGCCTGCTGACGCTCTGCTTTCCGAAATTCCAATTCTGGGGGCTGGCCTTTTTCGCCATGGTGCCCCTGCTCATCTCCGTCTCTATACAGACCCCAAAACAGGCATTTTATTCCGGTTTAATAGCAGGTTTTATACATTTCACCACATTGATATACTGGATCGTTCCCACGTTAAATCAATACGGCGGCCTCCATCCAGCCCTCTCCGTTTTTGCCCTCATCCTGCTCTGTCTTTACCTGGCGGTTTATCCGGCGATCTTCACTTATGTGCTTAGAAAAACGGATATGACGTCTGCAGCGTTTCCTCTGCTGGCAGCCTGCCTGTGGATCGGACTTGAATATATACGGACTTACGCCTTTACCGGATTCGCCTGGGGCGTGTTGGGGTATAGTCAGCATACCAACAGGGTATTGATTCAAATGGCGGATTTAACCGGGGTATATGGTATCTCCTTTATCATTATCCTGGTCAACTGTTTTCTGGCAGGCATATGGTTGAACATCGGAACCGGCCGGTTAAAAACAATGATTCTTCCGGCAATGTATACCTTAACGCTGGTTGGAGCCGTGCTGGTTTACGGTTTTTTAAGAACGGACACGATTGATACCCTCATCGAAAAAGCGGACAGGGCATCGGTTGGGATTGTCCAGGGAAATATTGATCAGGCGGTAAAATGGGATGGGGCATTCAAAACAGAGACGGTAAAAAAATATATTCGCCTGTCAAAAACCCTTGCCGAAAAAAAACCGGACCTGGTCGTCTGGCCGGAAGCGGCCCTGCCCTTTTACTACGGATTTGACAAACCCTTGTCCGACCGGGTGGACGACCTGATCCGATCGGCAGATACCTATTTTTTGATCGGCAGCCCGGCCTTTGATTCGGTGAATGGCGACATCCGGTATTTCAACCGGGCCTATATGCTTCACCCGGATGTCACCAAAAGCAGTTTTTATGACAAACGCCGGCTGGTCCCGTTTGGTGAATATGTCCCGTTTGGCGAGTATTTGAATTTTCTGGGGAAAATCACTGCCCAGGCCGGAGATTTTTCACCCGGCACCCAGGGCCTGCTGCCGCTTGAATTTAACGACCACCGGACAGGGGTCCTCATCTGCTTTGAAATCCTTTTCCCGGACGTTGCATCAGGTTTCGTCAGAAACCAGGCCACCTTTTTAACCACACTTACCAATGATGCCTGGTTCGGTTATACATCTGCCGCCCGGCAGCATTTTTCCATTGCAGTATTCCGGGCCATTGAAAACCGGAGAAGTTTGATCCGTGCGGCAAATACCGGAATATCCGGTTTCATCGACCCGGTTGGAAGAACCATTCAGGAAACAGAATTGTTTACGGATGCAGCGATTATCCGGACATTGCCCGGATTGGAACTCAACAGCTTTTATACCCGGTACAATGATCTTTTCACATGGTTTGCCATGGTTGCATTCTTTCTTCTTTTTATGTTAAAACGCATCAAACAATGAGCAAGGAGACGATCATCATGAGTGCAGAATTAAAACAGACCATCCAATCCGTTACGGCAAAAATAGAGAAACTCAAGGAGTATCTTTGACCTGGATATCAAGCGCAAACGGCTGCGCGAACTGGAATTGATTGTTTCCAGGGAAGATGTCTGGAATGACCCGGACAATGCCACCCGCCTTCTCAAAGAAAGGACCCGAATCAGCGGCCTGATCGAGACGTTTGAGTCTATAACCGAAGATATAGAAGACGCAGATGTGCTGCTTGAGCTGGCCCAGGAAGAATCTGACAAAGAGAGTGAACAAGAGGTCGGCGAACTTCTCTTTGGCCTAGAGTCAAGGATCAAAAAATTCTCCGTCGCCATTACCCTGGATGGCGAAGACGATTCAAGAAACGCCCTGGTCTCCATCAATGCCGGCGCGGGCGGAACCGATTCCCAGGATTGGGCGGAAATGCTCTTTCGCATGTATACCCGGTGGGTGGATAAAAAAGGCTATAAATGCCAGGTCATAGACTATCAGCCCGGTGATGAAGCCGGTATAAAAGGGGCGACGTTAAGTGTCTCCGGCGAATACTGCTATGGGTTCATGAAAGTTGAAACCGGTGTGCACCGCCTGGTGAGAATCTCTCCGTTTAATGCCGCAGGAAAAAGACAGACCTCCTTTGCATCGGTCTTTGTTTACCCCGACATTAAAGAAGAGATCAAAGTGGACATTGATGAATCCGATTTGAGAATCGATGTATACCGGGCCAGCGGTGCCGGTGGACAGCATGTTAACAAAACCAGCTCTGCGGTCCGAATTACCCACCTTCCCACCGGTGTGGTCGTCCAGTGCCAGCAGGAACCGTCCCAGCACCGGAACAAGGAAATTGCAATGAAAGTGCTGAATTCGCGGCTTTACCAGCTTGAAAAAGAAAAACAGAACCAGAAAATGCAGAATCTGCATGACGGCAAGGATGAGATTGCATGGGGCAGCCAGATCCGGTCCTATATTTTGCATCCCTACCGGATGGTTAAAGACCATCGGATCGACTTTGAAGTCGGTGATGTTGACCGGGTGCTGGACGGTGATCTGGACCCGTTTATAGAAGGGGTCCTGCTTTCGTAATCCCTTCAAGGGGCCAGAACCGGCAATAAGAGCCATGAATCCGATCGCCATCATTGAAAAATTCTACCCGCCGGATACGGCCCTCTACCGAACCCTGGTTCATCACAGCCGTGTGGTGGCAAAAAAAAGCCTGGATATCGCCCGCACCCTTTCCCCTCAGAAACCGGATCTTGAATTTATCGAAACCGCCGCCATGCTCCATGACATCGGTATCTTTATGACACGGGCGGCATCCATCGGCTGCACAGGTGAACATCCGTATATCTGCCACGGATACCTGGGCCGCAAATTGCTGGACGGACTGGGGTTGAATCCTGAATACGGCCTGGTCTGCGAAAGACATACCGGTGCAGGAATCACCAAAAAAAATATTGAAACAAACCGGCTTCCATTGCCGGTTCGGGACATGGTTCCGATCAGCCTGGAAGAGCGAATCATCTGTGTGGCGGATAAATACCATTCCAAAAGTCCGAAAAAAAAAGACAGACATCCATCCACCGGGGATATTGTCCGGAAGCTTGGGTCCATCGACGCAGACCATGCCCGCAGGTTTTCAGCCTGGGCCCGGGAGTTTAACCTTTAGCCCAACCGTGCATGTTTTTTTCAACACCGGTGAAATGATATACATTCAATGGAAAAGATAAAAAGGGACCCGTCAGATCCGGACCTGCTCAATCCCGTAAGACCGGTCCATTGTTTTTGATAAAAGCCGGTCCGCCCTGTGGACGTCCCCTGTAACATAAAAAGAATAGCCCGGCTCCTGTCCACCGGGACGGATTAAACCGGAGATTTCCAACACCCGGCGGGTCTGTTCTGCCACCGCATTTGCCGGATCAATAATTGCCATGCGATTGTTGGTGATCTGTTGAATCAGCCGGCTCAGATACGGGTAATGGGTGCATCCCAGGACCAACGTATCCGCACCCATGTCCACCATGGGCATAAGATATGCCTCCAGCAGGGTCCGGGCCTCAAGGCTCTCTTGTTCCCCGTTTTCCACCAGTTCGACAAGCCCGTGTCCGGGCTGAACAAAGACTTCAATACCTTTGGCATATTTTTCAGATGTCTGATTGAACAGACGGCCCTTAAACGTGTTTTCCGTGGCCAGCACACCGATTTTTTTAGACCGCGTCCGCCGGGCAGCCGGTTTGATGGCCGGTTCCATCCCTATGAAAGGGACCGGGTAATCCGACCTGAATTGATCGATTGCCACCGCAGTTACCGTGTTACAGGCAATGACGATCATTTTGCAGTCCTGTTTCAACAAAAATTCAATGCTTTTCCTGGCCAGTTCAAAAGCTTCGGTTTCCGATTTTGATCCGTAGGGGCAGTTATGATTGTCAGCCAGATAACAGAGGGATTCATTGGGCAGCAGATCCCGAATCTCTTTTAATACGCACAGCCCGCCCACACCTGAATCAAAAATACCGATGGATTTGTTTTGCATGATCAACCGACAACGTCTCTGTTTAAATTGATTTCCCTATCTATCGAAACTCACTTTGACATGGGATAATCGGCTTGTCAATTATCAAAATATCCTCATATATCCATGGGTCAGGATGGATTTTATCTCGATGAAGTCTGCAACTAAATAGAAAAGATAAAAAATCATCTGCCAACAATTCCCATTATCTGGAATAACGGCAACGAAAAAGAGTAATGATCCGAACATAGGCAAATGCAAAACTATCTTTTCACCCCCCACCCATTCACTCCCAAACCAGCCACACCTCTTCTCTTTTTATTTGCATATAATTCTAACAACTTAAGTAGATACAATCGTTCTCCATCTCTTTGATTATTCCTGATAAGAAAAGGGTTTGTATTGAATATCACCTATGCTATTGTACGATTTACTTTTGTTAAACTTGGAGCAGCTATCATCTAAATTGTTTATTCTAAGACAAGGGTATCATTTATGGAACACGATATGGATCGGGAGCAGATTGAAATCTATTTTACCAACTCCCCCATTGGGACCTATGTTGTTCAAAATAAAAAATTCTGCTTTGCCAATAAAAAATTCCAGGAAATTTTTGGTTACACGGAAAAACAATTGTTTACAAAAAGCCCTATAGATCTGGTGGTTGAGGAGGATAAGGCATCGTTGAGGAAAAATGCCGTCGACATGCTGAAATCCCGGCGGACCGAACCGTATGAGTTTAAGATAACCACCCGGACCGGCCAGACCCGATGGATTGTCGAAAGCGTGGCAGCGATGATTTATGAGGGGCACCCGGCTGTGATGGGGCACTTCATGGATGTGACCGAAACCAGGCAAATCGAAAAGGCATTAAAAATATCGGAGCAAAAATACCGGTCCATATTTGAACTGGCCCGGGAAGGTATCTTAATTACAGATTATAAAGACGGTCGTATTCTTGACGCCAATGTGGAATTTCAACGCCAGACAGGATATCCGATCAACCGGCTTAAAAACAAAAAAGTTTGGGAGCTTCAGCCGCCTGAATTTCAAAAGGAAGCCCGACAGAGTTTTTTTAGATTTAAAGAGAACCGGGGCGGACTGATCTCCTGGAAATTGTGCCAGAACCGGAACGGCAAGATGCTTCCTGTGGAAATCTTGGCACAGCATATGGTCATGGAAAACAGAGATGTGATCATCTGTATGGTCAGAGACACCAGCGAGCGAGAGGCCATGATCCGGGCATTGACCCTGGCCTCTGAAGAGTGGCGGAAATCCTTTGATGCGCTTGATGACGCCGTTATGCTGATCAGCCCGGACTTCAGGATTCAGCGGGCCAATATGGCCACGTCCCGGCTGCTGAACACCGACATTACCCAATTAATCGGTATGCAGTGCCACCGCCTGGTTCACGGTGCAGATCATCCGCCGGAGCATTGCCCGCACCTGAAAGCGCAGAAGACCGGAATCTATTGTGAAACCGAACAATCGGAACCCCACCTGGGCCGGATTCTTCATTTTTGTGCCTCTCCCATAAAAGATGATAAGGGGTCTATCACCCATACGGTTGAAGTCATCAGCGACCGGACCAAACATCGGCAGAATGAAAAGAAATCACTTCGGTTAAGCCAGGATCTTGCCGATTCGTTTAACGGCATCACCGAAGCACTCAGCGGGCTTGTGGAAAGTCGGGACCCTTATACGGCAGGCCATTCCAAGCATGTGGCAAAGCTGGCCCTGGAAACCGGAAAGGTGATGGGCCTGAACAAGGAAGACCTGGAAGGGCTGAGCGTCTGTGCCTTGCTCCATGATATTGGAAAAGCCACCATTCCGGCAGGCATTTTAAGCAAACCCGGAAAACTGTCCCGGCATGAATGGGGATTTATTCAGGAACATCCGACAACCGCCTACGAAACCCTTCGGCGCATCCCCTTTCCCTGGCCGGTGGCGGATGTGGTTCACCAGCATCACGAACGGCTTGACGGATCGGGTTATCCCCTGGGACTCAAGTCGGATCAGATCCATCCGTGGGCCCGGATCATTGCCGTGGCCGATATTTTTGATGCCATGACCAGTCACCGGCCATACCGGCCGGGTCTTCCGCTCCGTGAAGCCGTGGAAGAGCTCTCATCCGGTCTGGATGTAAAATTTGATTCCCGGGCGGTTGCCGCCATCAACCATGTCATGACCCTTGAAAATAAACAGGTTATGGTCGTGGATTCCGACCCCGAGGTGATTGAAGGCCTTTGCCGGGTACTGGAGCAGAACGGCTTTGAGCCCAAAGGGTTTACAACACCGGATTCTGCTTTGCTGGCCCTTGAGGACCATCGGTTTCCCGTAGTGGTCACTGAACTTGAAATGGCGGAAACAAACGGGGTCGTGCTGACTCGAAAAATCAAAGAGATTTATCCGGATACCCAGGTCGTTATGACGGCCCAGGTCAGCAGCAAAGAAGGCACGCTGAGTGCCCTCAGGGCAGGCGCATCCGACTTTATTGAAAAACCGATCCAGGAAAATCTATTCGAAAAAACCATCCGGAGCGCTCTGAACCGGTATGCCGCCAGAAAGCACCGTTAACCTCAACGTTGCAACGATGAGGTTAATGAGGCCGGCCACCATGAAATTACCCAGCGCTGCTCCTGCTGTTTTAGCACCCCGGAATTAAAAACCGCTTGTACTATCAATGGGTTTACTGATACATAATCTTGTTGGTATTTTCATTTGTTTTTTATTCACCGGGTCACACCGGGAGCGGAGGGAATTATGTGGAAAAATGTTGAGCAAGCCCCGGCAGACGCCATTTTCGGCCTGAACGATGCATTTAAAAAAGACCCCAATCCTAAAAAAATAAATCTGGGAGTGGGGGTTTATAAAGATAATAAGGGACATACACCTGTCCTCAAGGCGGTTAAAGCGGCTGAAAAAATATTGTTTGGTATGGAAAAAACAAAATCCTACCTGCCCATACCCGGTGACCCGTTCTATGCCGACAATGTTCAAAAACTGGTGCTGGGTGAGACTTCGGATGCGTATACGCAAAAACGGGCCGCCACCATCCATGCACCCGGCGGGACAGGCGCTCTTCGAATCGGTGCCGAGTTGCTGAAAAAATTCAATCCCCGTGCCGCAGTCTGGGTCAGTTCCCCCACCTGGGCCAACCATAAGGGGATTTTCGGAACCGCCGGTTTTGAATTGAAAGAGTACCCGTATTATGATGCCCAAACCAAATCCGTGGACATGGATGCATTTTTCAATTGCCTGACAAAGATTCCTTCAGGAGACATTGTTTTAATGCATGCCTGTTGCCATAATCCCAGCGGTGTGGACCTGTCCGAAGATCAATGGCAGCAGGTCGCCCGAATTGCCGGAGAAAAAAACTGGATTCCGTTTCTGGATTTCGCCTACCAGGGATTCGGTTCCGGTGTTGAAGAAGACCGGTTTGCAGTCGAAGCATTCTGCGGTACCTGTAATGATCTGTTCATAGCCAGTTCCTTTTCAAAAAATATCGGTTTGTATAACGAGAGAACCGGCGCATTAACCATTGTCAGCCCGACACCGGAAGAGGCCCGGGTGGCCCTGAGCCATGTAAAATTAACCGTTCGTGTCTGTTATTCCAATCCCCCGGCCCATGGCGGCCTGGTGGTTTCCACCGTTTTAAAAGACAAAGAACTCACAACCCAGTGGCTGGCTGAACTGGATATCATGCGGAAACGAATCGTCGCCACACGGTCGGCTTTGGTGGACGGCCTGGCAGCCCGGGGGGTTAAAGAAGACTTTTCCTATATTAAAAAACAACGCGGCATGTTTTCTTTTTCCGGCCTTTCAGATGAGGTCGTCACCTGGCTGAAAGAGAACAGATCCATCTATGTTGTCAAAGGCGGCCGAATTAACGTGGCCGGGCTGACAACAGACAACATGGATTACGTTTGCGACTCGATTGCCCAAGGCTTAACCGTCTGCGGATAAATAGCTTTACAAAATAGAATAATAGATTATTTTAATTCAAGGTTATTTTTTAAAGAAACAACCGCTACAACGATGAAAGGACAGTGATATGGAAAAGCGAATCTGCCCGGACTGTAAGGGGAAGAAAATTATCGTGGGAAATTGTGAATGCAACAGCGAGTGGCGGCACACCGAGGATGACGGTTCGATAAGCGACTGTATTTGCGATCCAGATGCAGAATGCCAGACATGCAATGGAACCGGTTACGTTTCCGCCTAAACTTTTCCACGCCATATGACCACAGTGGTTTATTGCTCCGTTCATGGTAAAAATGGCTGAACCGCTGTGATCTATCGCATGAATCCTTTAAAAACCATTCGTTCGATCAAGCGATAGAGATCTTCGGTGGGTTTCACCCGGCCTTGCAAAATCAGATCAAATACCCCCTGAAAAAGGCCGGTTGCCACCACCGTCAGATCTTCCAAGGATTCTTTTACAAAGATCTCTTCATCAATGGCTTTTTGAATCATCTCCCTTATAAATTCGGTTTTCAATCGATGTTGCCGTTCAAACCGCCGGCGCACCCTTGCCGCCATGTCATCCACCAGCAGGAGCTGGTCACATTTGTGATAGACTGAAAACTTACGGATATCCTGTGTTTGGATCTCCCAGAAAACCCGCATGGTTTTTTTCAACTGAACCATAATCGGTGCATCCCGGGAAATGGTTGCCAGTGATGCCAGTATCTCTTGATCCTGCTGGATGATCATGGACGCAAAAATATCGTTTTTACCGGAAAAATGTTTATAAATGGTCCCTTTGCCAATCCGGGCCTTTTCAGCGATGTTATCCATGGTGACCGACTCGGTCCCGTGTTCGGCAAACAATTCAAAAGCGGCCTGAACAATTGTCTCTTCCCGCTGTCGGAACTGCTCCATCTTTATGTCGTTTTTTCTCATTCCCCCCCTATTCATAGTGATGACCAAGGGTCACAAATTAAGTATAAAAAATTGGATAGTCAAGAACTTTTGCATTTCTTGCTTTTTTTGATACGGAATTATTTTTTTATTTGCGCTTCCGGTCTTTTGTGATTATATTCACCTTGTTTTATTTTTAATAGTATAATATTACACTGTATTTTATAGTCTTAAGGACTCAAATGGAACCGCAAACCCCTTCCAAACCAACACTCCTGGGAAAAACCAAACGATTGATTTTTAAATGTATCCCTTTTTTAGTCGCAATTACTTTGATACTGCTGGTCATGATTCCGCTCAACTCCAGTATACAGGCAAAAAAAGAGGCCCTTGCCAAACAGCAATCCCTTGAAAAAAGTACTGAAAAAGCATTGACCAATGTCATCACCATGCAGATCCGGCCGGATTTAGTCAAAGAGAAAATCAGCTTGCCCGGTGTGGCTAAACCCTGGTTATCACTAGAAGTAGTCGCAGAAGTAAGGGGAAAGGTGACCCAAAAGAAAGTCGAGGAGGGCCGGCAGGTAAATAAAGGGGATATACTGGCAATTATAGATAAAAGGGATTATCTGAACGCCTATAACAGCGCCCTGGCATCCTATGAGGCCGCCCTTGCCACCCAGAAACGGTTAAACGCCCTGGTCAAAAAAAATTTTGTCACTGAATCCCAGCTTGATGATGCCGTGGCCCGGGTGAAGACGAGCAAGGCAACACTTGAAAATGCCAGGTTGGACCTGAGCCGTTGTGAAATTCTATCTCCGATCAAAGGGGTGGTGGACCGGGTCCATATTGAAACCGGTTCCTTTCTGAGTTCCGGAGATCCGGTGGTTCAGATTCTCCAGATCGACAAACTGAAAATCGAGGTGGGAATTCCCGAGTCTGACGTGGATGCCGTGCGGAAACTGGACACATTTGAGATTACCATCGATGCCCTGGATCAAAAAAAGTATCTGGGTTCCTCCCATTACCTGTATAAAACCACCGACTCCTTTGCCCGGCTTTACAACCTCGAAATCCGGGTGGACAATCCGGATGGACAGATTCTGCCGGACATGTTTGCCCGGGTAAACGTCATTAAAAACCAGGATCCCAACGGCCTGGCCGTTCCCATGTATGCCTTGGTCAACCGGAACGAACAGATCGGCGTCTTTGTTGAAAACGGCGGAGTGGCCCGTTTCCAGCCGGTCCGGCCCGGATTTCTTGACGGATGGAAAACCCAGATCATAGAGGGGCTTTCTCCGGACGACCATGTGGTGGTGGTGGGACACCGGATCATCGAAGACGGCGAGCAGGTCATCGTGACCCGAACGATCCGGGACATGGAGGAACTGGGCCGATGATCGTCTCCGATGCCGCCGTCAAAAACAGGATCAGCGTCCTGGTTCTGGCATTTATCATTCTGGTTGTGGGGCTTTATTCCTATATTTCACTGCCCCGGGAAAGTGATCCGGATATCACCATACCCTATGTCTTTGTTCAGACCGATTACCGGGGGGTGTCTGCCGCAGATATCGAAACCGGGATTACCTTAAAAATCGAAAAAAAACTCAAAGGTCTGGACCGGGTTAAAAACATCTCTTCGGTCAGCTCCCAGGGCCTGTCTCAGATCAATATCGAATTTCTGCCCGGCACAGACATCGACGATGTTTTATCCAAAGTCAAAGACAAGGTGGATGAGGCAAAAAACGATCTGCCCACCGATCTTGAAAACGATCCCCTGGTCTATGAGGTGAATATTTCGGAATTGCCCATCGTCATCTATTCATTGTCCGGAAAAGCAGGCCCCCGGGTGTTAAAGGAAATCGCCGATGATTTAAAAGATGCGATCGAAACCGTACCGGGCGTGCTTGAGGTGGATGTGACCGGCGGCAGGGACCGGGAGATCCGGATCGAAGTGGATCCGGATAAACTCGCCTATTTCAGGATTCCCATTGTCTCTTTACAGCAATCCATCTCCAGTGAAAACCAGAACACCTCGGGAGGCGCCATTACCCTGGGTGACGGCCGGTATCAGCTCAAGGTTCCCGGGGAATTTGAAACCCCGGAAGAGATTCTCTCCCTGGTTGTGGCCACCCATGACGGGAACCCCATCTATTTAAAAGATGTGGCCACTGTTGTTGACGGTATTAAGGAAGCCACATCCATATCCCGTCTCAACGGCAGGGATTCGATCAATATCTCGGTTAAAAAACGGGTGGGTGAAAATATTATTTTTATCTCAGATAAGATCGATCTGATTGTCAAAGAGGCGGAAAAACATTTCCCCAACCACACCACCATCACCAAGTTGATGAATAAATCAAGAGATATACGATTGATGGTGGCAGATCTTGAAAATAACATCATTTCAGGGTTACTTTTGGTGGTCGGAGTACTCTTTTTTGCCCTGGGATTTCGAAATGCCCTGCTGGTCGGCCTGGCCATCCCGTTTTCCATGTTCCTTTCCTTTACAATTTTGCAGGCATTGGGCTACACCCTGAACATGGTGGTTCTCTTCTCCCTGACCCTTGCCCTGGGCATGCTGGTGGATAATGCCATCGTCATCATTGAAAATATTTACCGGTACATCCAGCAGGGCGTGCCCAAGATCGAGGCGGCCATGAGGGCCACAAATGAAGTGGCATGGCCGGTCATCGGCTCCACCATGACAACCGTGGCCGCATTTTTCCCCATGATTTTCTGGCCCGGTATCATGGGGGAGTTTATGAAATATCTTCCCATTACACTGATTATCACCCTTTCCTCTTCATTGTTTGTTGCCATGGTCATCAACCCGGCCCTGTCGGCATTTTTTATGAAAGCAAAGGTTGTGAACGGTGCCGAAGCCCTTTCAGCCGATAAGATCGAACACCAGGGGGAGACCCCCATTGAAATCAAGGGATGGCTGCTGAAGGGTTACGAAAAGATACTGAGATCCGCATTAAACAATAAATTCACCGTCCTGGTCGGGGCATTCGGGATCCTTGTATTGTTGATACAGCTCTGGATGCTCAGGGTCGGTGTTGAAAAACCCGTGGAATTGTTTCCCCCCATTGCCCCGGGTTCGGTTTATGTCAATATCGATACACCCGAGGGGGCGGATCTGGACTTTATCGACCGGACGATCAAGGAAATTGAAATCGCCATCACCGGCACCCAAAGCAATGATTACGATACGGCATTACGACTTCAGGATCACGAAACCGCCAGGGGAGAATCATTTAAAGGCCCCAGTGATTTAAACAACATTGAGCACATCTTCACAAAAGCGGTCCAGAACGCCGGTGCCTCTATCTTTGGTGCCAACCTGCCCAATCACATCGGTATTCAGTTCCTGCCCTTTGAAGACCGGAAACGCTCCACCAATGAGGACCTGGAAGAGCTAAGACGGCGGGTTCAAAACATTCCCGGTGTTAAAATCACGGTGGATGTTCAACAGGAAGGCCCGCCAACCGGTCCGCCCATCAATATTGAAATATCCGGAACCAGCTTTGACACGCTAAGCCGGCTGTCGGAACAAATCAAAGCGAAGATCGAACAGATCCCCCATGTCAAAGATGTCAGGGATGATTACCAGGGCGGTCTTCCCAGTGTCCAGGTGATCATCGACCGGCAGAAAACCGCTTTGTTCGGCATGACCACATCAGCCATTGGCAGCGCCTTAAAAACAGCCTATAACGGCCTGGATGTCTCCACCTATTACGAAGGAGATGATGATTATGATATCGTGGTAACCCTTGCCCAATCCGATCGCCGGGTGGCGGACGTTTTGCAGAAACTAATGATCCCCACCCCCACCGGTGACATCGTGCCGTTGACCACCCTGGCAAATATTGAATACAGGGGAACCCTGGGGGATATCATCCGGAAAAATCATCGCCGGGTGGTTACGGTCACGGCCAACGTGGATGAATCCAAAACCACGGGAACCGTTGCACGGACAAAGGCGGAAGAGCTGCTCAAATCCATGGATCTGCCGCCGGAATACCAGATCACATTCACCGGCGAAAATCAGGATGAAAAAGAATCTAAAGAGTTTTTATCCAAGGCCTTTGTCATCGCCATGTTTCTCATCTTCCTGATACTGGTCACCCTGTTCAATTCGGTGACAAAGCCGGTCATCATCCTCTTTTCCGTGATTCTTTCATTTGGGGGGGCTTTTTTAGGCCTTACCGTCATAAAATCACCCTTTGGCATTATCATGACCGGCGTGGGAATCATCTCCCTGGCCGGGGTGGTGGTCAACAACGCCATTGTTCTCATCGACTACACCAACAAGCTCCAGGCTTCGGGCATGCGGTTGCACGATGCCGTCGTCTCTGCCGGGGCAACGCGGCTTCGCCCCGTCATGCTGACGGCTGTGACAACGATTTTAGGCCTCCTGCCCATGGTGACGGGAATCAGTTATGATTTCCATGTCATGGCCCTGTCATTTTCATCCGAATCCAGCCAATGGTGGCGGTCCATGGCCATTGTTGTCATCTTCGGGCTGGCCATTGCCACCATACTGACCCTGTTGGTGGTTCCCACACTCTATACCCTGATTGAAGAAACCCGGGAGAAATTGTCTGTGGGCATCCGGAAAATGGAATCCGTCATCGACTCGATCGGTTGACAAGATCTCAATCATCAGACGGGTTTGCCGTATCAACCGGGTGATGTTACGGAAACCAGGTCGAAGATAATACTGCCGACAGCCACTTGATCTTTATTTTCACCGGGATCTGAAGGTGATCGGCTGATACCCAGACCCTTACCGCAGCATCGGTGCTCTTTTTGAATACCCCTGAAAAATGGGTCACCTGGGGAGCGATCAGGTAGGTCTCATATCGGGCTCCGGACGGGGTTGAAATCGTCTCTTTTTTTAAAACCTCTCCCTTTTGTATAAAACATTTTTTTCCATCCGTAACCGGAAAAAACAAATCCTGCTGACCGGGAGAGGCTTTTTCCGGATCTTCCCAATCGGACAGATCAAGGGTCCTCAGCTTGTAAAAAGAGGAGAGGGGATCAAAGGTGTGATCCGGAATATCGATGAGATCCCTTTTCCCGCCGAAATTGGAGTAGACAGCCTGCTTCTTTTCCCAGTCAAACCGGACCCGGACCTGTTTTGCCTCTTTACCGCTCTGGATTTTAGAATAAAATACAGATCTGGAAAATTCATGGTCTGTATGACTTTCAAGCCGGTCCCGGATCTTATAAAAGAGATCAATAAATTTATTGGACCGGGCCTCCAGAACAAAACGCCGGACCTGTTTGCCGTCCATCATACCATGGTCCAGCACCTTAAATACGGCACTGCCTGCCGGAATCATCTCCCAGGAAACCGAATAGACGATCTGTTCCCCCACGGAAAAGGGAAGCGGATCAGATGAGGCATGCCCCGGGATGCAACAAAAAAACAAAAGGCCGGCGGCAAGCAGGAGAATCCCCCTGCCCGGCACCGGCCTTATATTTACACCCGTGTTCAATGGAATCCGTTTCCGGCCGTATCCATCATAACAGACACCGGTCAGTGCATGGCTTCGGCAATGGAGACGGTCCGGTCTCCCAGCATATTGACATAGCTTGCCATTTCATTGTCATACCAGCCGTAAATAACGGTCTGGGTGACCTGAATACTGCCCACATGGTCCTTGATGGTATCCAGCACATCCGGATCAATCCCCCTGACATGTTCCAGATTGATATTGATGGCACCGGTCCGGGCATGGGTTTCATGTCCTTCAATCACGGCAGCCGCCCGCAAAGAACCGATAATATCCGACGACACGTTCTGCCGGTCCGTATAGATCAGATATCCATTGGTGTTGTTTTTGGCCGCATCCGCATAAATTGAGTTGATCATACCCCGCCGGATGGGCTTCTTGTTCAGCTCTTCCTGGAAATTCATGACCAGGATAATCAGTGAACCCGTGGCCGTGGGAATTCGAACCGATTCGGCAATAAACCCCACCGTGGCCATCTCCGGGATCACCAGTTGAAGGGCCTTGGCCGCTCCCGTGGTGGTCAGGATGATGTTGTTCATGATCGACCGGTTCTTCCTCAGATCTCCCGCCCCCTTTTTAGGCAGCCGGTCCAGCACCTGCTGGGAACCCGTGGCCGCATGAACCGTTGCCATGGATGCCGACAGGATCCGCTCGATGCCGAAATAATCAATCAGCGGCTTGATCATGTGCGACAGACAGGTGGTGGTGCAGGATGCGTTGGAGACGATCTGGTGACGGAGGGGATCGTAATCGGCGTCATTGATTCCCATGACCGTTGTCACGGCGTCCTCGGGCATAACAGCACCGTCTTTGAGTTTAAACGGCGCCGATGCAATCACCTTTTGGGCACCGGCTTCAATATGTCCCCGGATGGAACCGCCGGGTGCATCGGCATCCAGGCAGGGATCCAGAAACCGGCCGGTGGTGTCCACCACGATATCCACCCCATGGGTGGCCCAGTCGATATCCTTGGGATTTCGATGCTGTCGTAAAATCTTGACCAAGACCCCGTTAACGGTTAAGCACCCGTTGGGTTCATCCACATCGGTAATGACCGATTCAGCCCGGTATCCGTTAAGAAACGCCTGCAGCCGTCCATAGGTGGTATCCCGCTCAATATAGTGGACGATATCATCAAAATCGGTTCCCACGTCACGGCCGACATTGATCACAATGGTATCAAAATATTTTCTGCCGGCATGGTGCCACAGGGTTAATTTACCAATTCTTCCGAGTCCGTTTATTCCAAGTGTCTTCGACATTGCCTTTGTTTGTTTCCCCCTGTTATCGTTTTTTATTTTAATGGTATATTTTTTCAGACAGACTTTGACCAAGCCTCTGTTTTTTAAATGCGACTTCCAAGTAACAACGCTTCATTTTAATGGGTACGTTCAATCCCGGTTGTGCCGTGTGCGTCTAATTAATTTTTATTTCACCCCTGAACACCGACCCCTTTTGACCATGAATGCTGATATGGTCTCCAGTGAACAGTTTAAACCCGTTGAGCATACACTTTTTCTTTGGTTCATTGCAAACAAGATTTTCACACCCCACCACACAGGTTTTATCCAGGTTGTAAGCCACCACCGCGGCATGGGAGGTCAATCCCCCCCTTGCCGTCAACACCCCGTCGGCGGCATCGATTTCAAGAATATCGTCGGGAACGGTATCGTTTCTGAGCAGAATCAATTTCTCATCCGGGTTATTTTTTCTAAATCTGTCAATTTCCTCCAGGGTGAAAACAATCCGGCCGGTCATTGCTCCGCCGCTGACACCGATTCCCTGGCCCAGATAAGCCGCATCCAGGATCTCCGGCCCGACATTGAAATCAACAATCTTTTTACGATCCCGCAAAGACATATCCCGGGCCTGAAGAATAAACAGATCCCGGGCCGATTCCCCTTCAAACGTGAATTCAATCTCCTGGGGGTTCCATCCTTTGTCATACACCAGGAGGTGAACCAGTTTCCGGAGCTGTTCATAGATATGGGGAAAACTCTCCTCAAGGCTGATTTTGGA
>JANQML010000324.1 GCA_028280105.1 Desulfobacula sp.
GGGAAAAGCGGCTATCAAAATAACGCTTTTGGAGACTACTTCAAAAAGTGATGGGAAATCTCCATTTTTCCCTTGACTAAACTTATCATAGATGTCTCCGAAAAGAATTCTTGAGCGTGTGTTGAATTTTGGATCTTGCAAAAGACACAAAAAATTGTTGTTCCTTGTTGTTCAAAAAAATCTTGACAAGTTCTCGCTTGCTGTTTATTGTTGCACTTTGAACAACAGGGAACAACATTTTTTTTTAAGGAGGGAACAAAATTATGTCAGGAAAAACGTTTAAAGCTTCATTATCTAAAAGCAAAGGTAGGGATAGTTGGTGTGTGATTTTCAAGCATCCCATTAGATCGACCAAAGATGGTAAACCGGGCTTACGGGTTAGAAAGGGACTCGGAACAAACGACCAGGACAAAGCTCAACAACTGGTAGATCAATTGAATGAGATCCTCAGTGATGAAAAGATGTGGAGTCCCTCTGAAAGACCTCGAGCTGAACAGTTGTATCATGAAAAAGTTGTTGCAGCGTTTTATGACAAAATAATACCAGAACATCGAGATCCATGGAGGATCCGTGAAAAAGAAATCCCTTTACCGTCTAAAGATGACGGATATGTGAGAACACTCATGGTGGGGACCACCGGAGCCGGTAAAACCACAGTCGTTAGACAATTGATTGGCACCGATCCAGAAAAGGAAAGGTTCCCATCAACATCCTCCGCAAAAACCACGATCAGTAATATTGAATTGATAACGACAGCGGGGCCTGCCTATAGAGCTGTTGTTTCCTTTTTTGATAAAAATTATGTTCGCCAGCACATAGAAGAGTGTGTAATGGCAGCTATTATGGTTCATCTTGAAACCGGTGATGAGAATGAGGTTGAAAATAAATTTTTAGTCCATAGCGAGCAACGCTTTCGGTTGAGCTACCTCCTGGGCAGCACAAAATCATTATCAACGTCAGATGAAAACGAACTCACCGATGAATTGATTGAAGATGACGATTATGATGAAGACATAGAAGATCTTGAAGATGAAACCTCCGACCTGTCTCAGGATGAAAAAGAAGCCCTCCTTGATACCTTGAGAAGATACCTGTCAATGAGTACAAAGATTGCTGGAAAATCCTATAAGGCAATGGCAGATAAATTTGAAATAGATCTTGAAAAAGCGACGAAAGACGACATTGAAACACTGCAGGCACTCATTAGAGATGAACTCAATAAACAGGAAAATTTTCATAGATTGGTTGATGAAATCTTTGATGATGTTGAGAGTAAATTCGATTGTCTGGAACTTGGATCTCTTACAAAAGACACCAGCCGCTGGCCTTCACATTGGGTCTATGAAACTGAAAACCGCAAAGAATTCATAAAAACAATAAATCTCTTTTCCAGTAATTATGCTCTGAATTTTGGTCGCCTTCTCACACCATTGGTTGAAGGGCTGAGGGTCGCAGCACCACTTAAGCCGCCATGGTTTAGAGATGATGATGTTAAACTTGTCTTGATCGACGGTGAAGGCCTTGGTCATGTGGCTGATTCAGTTTCAAGCATCTCCACCAATATAACAAAACGATTTCAGATTTCAGATGCAATCGTGCTGGTTGATAATGCAGCCCAACCAATGCTTACCACCCCGACAAATGTTCTTCAGACCTTGGTATCAAGCGGACATCATCGAAAGCTTATTGTCTGCTTCACCCATTTCGATGAAGTTAAAGGTGCTAACATCCCCAAGGTTTCAATGCGTATGGATCATGTATTAGATTCGTTCGACAACTCTGTTGCATCAATCGGAAAGACCCTTGGGCAAAGAGCTGAAAGAGTCCTGAAAGAATGCAAGACGGATCGGATCTTCTTCTTTTCAAAAATCCAGAATAAATTCAAAGTCCATGGCAGAAACTTCAATTTCAATGAGTTCAAAAAAATGCTGAAAGCTATAGCCAAAACTATAGAACCGCCGATCCCAGCAGAGGTTATGCCAGTATATGATGATTCTAACCTGGTCTTGAACATACAAAAGGCAGCTATGGAATTCCATAAACCTTGGGAAGCGAGACTGAGCTTGAAGCATGATCCAAAAACAAGACCAGAGCATTGGGCACGCATCAAAGCCTTGACCAGACGTTTAGGTGAAATGAATACGAATGAATATAAAGGCCTTCAGCCGGTGGCTGACTTGATTTACGGCTTCCAGACACATCTATACCTGTTTATTCAAAATCCAATCTCATGGGACCCGGATCATGCGCCTGAAGAGATGAAACAAACAGTGATCGATAATATAAGCCAGAAGCTTGACTCCAGATTACATGATTTCTTTTCAGAAAGGCTCTTCATTGATAAAATCGAAAAATGGTATCATGCATATAGTCATAGAGGCTCAGGCTCAACAAGGACCAGGGCGTATGACGTAAAAAATATTTACAACGAAGCCGCACCCATCCCTGGTGAGGTTCCTGATAAACAGACCAGTAGATTTGTAAAAAAGATCAGAACTATTTTACAAGAAGCAGTGGGCGAGGGCGGCGGCAGAATCGAGAATTGATTTGTAAGTAAACTATGAAATATGAGATTTACATTTCGACTAACCCCCATGCCCTGGTGGGCACAACAAAGCATGAAACACTTCCAGATTTGAAGAAATGGTCATAACAATCACATTTTTTTATTCTCCACAAATAAAAGTTTGGGAAATTCCGGTGGCAGGATAATGTTGTCAACAGCTGTTGTCTTTGGGGAAGCGATTTTTTCTTGATAAAACAAAGGATAGACCCAAAATCAAGACAATACATATTTTAAAAAATTTTATTTGTTTTTGTAGGCTGACACAAACTCATCCGGTGAGATACCGGCCTGACGGATAGCACTTCTAAGCGTACCAATGGCAAGGGCTTTGTGTTTGGGAATCACACAGCCTTTGTCTTTCTTACGCATGACAACATGACTGCCTTTTTGGCGGGCAATGGTAAATCCCGGTTTGATAAAAATATTTATAGCCTGTTCACCTGAAATCCTTGGCAGTTCAGGCATGAGCAGGCACCTCAAATGTGGTCAACAATGGACGGCTCACCTGATCCATGGGAAATTCTTCCAGGTACAGTTCTGTTGCTTCCTGCAAATTTTTAATGGCCTCCTCGATAGTCTCTCCCTGGCTGGCGGTTCCCACTTCAGGACAGTATGCCACATAAAGAGTGTTTTCTTTTTGGAAAACAGCGGTAAATACGCTCATTACTTTTCCTTTATTCATGTATAAGTTCTTCAAACTTTCTGCGCTTGATGAATGAATGAGGAAAAGAGATCATGGCCTCCTGATCATCCTCCGGCAACTCGTTTATTGCTTCTATATTGTTCAACACTGACATCAGACACTTTTGCCATTTTGACCATCAACTCCATGGTCGACCAGATCACACTCCGTTCATATTTAAAATACGTTGCAGATCTGCTCATCTATAAGACACCCCGGACTGATACCTGTTTTATGATGACATCGGTATTGGGGGGGAGGCCGAATCCGTCAGGAGAGGACCTCGTCAATGATGACCTGTTCAATGGCCTCCAGTCTTCCCAGATGGCGGGTCAGGATGAACTCGACCCTGGGGTGGTTTTTTCGGGCGTTTTCAACGAGATGGGGAATATCCTCTATAATATGGCTGCCGGATCCGGTGAAAAACGGGAAGACCACAACCCGGCGGGCACCCGTTTCAACCAGCTTGTTGATCGTCGTTTCCAGCAACGGGTCGGCTATCTGTAAAAAGGCATGGGTCACTTTGTCAAACCGGTCCCCGATCTTTTGATTGATCCGTTCGGCTAACTTTTTAACTTCAATATTGGACGGCTCTTTCCGGCTGCCGTGGGCCGCAATTATCAAAACGTTCATTTGGTTCTATCCTTGGTACCTGTTCTATCTGTCCGTGCGTCCCTTTTGAATGTCCGGTACAGGGTCATACCTTAAAGATATGGATGGATTCTTCCAGTTCCTTGGAAAGACGGGCCAGTTCATCCGCCCGGGAGCGGATGGTTTCGATCCAGACGGATGAGGCAAGGACCGATTCATTGGCCTGGGCCACATATTTCAGCACATCTTCAATACCGGCCTCGGTGACCGTCACATCCTTTTGAATCAGTTCAGATTCCTTTGATGTGGCTTCAATGTTCAGGGCCACCTGCCGGATGGCATTGATATTTTCTTTGGATTTGGTGTTCAACAGTTTGGCGTTGTCCGCTGTTTCACTGATATGGGTGGATATATCGTTGGTTACAACGGTCTGCTCTTCCACCGAGGATGCGATGGCGAACATGATCTGGTCGATCTGTGAGACAACACTGACAACGGATTGAATCACGTCTACGGCCTCTTTGGTGTTATCCTGCATTGTGGTGATTTTCGACCGGATCACATTGGCAGACGTTTCGGTCTGGTTGGCCAGCTCCTTGACTTCATTGGCCACGACAAAAAAACCTTTCCCGGCATCTCCGGCACCTGCCGCTTCAATGGCCGCGTTGAGCGAAAGCAGGTGGGTCTGGGACGCAATGGTCTGGATCATCTCAATAATTTCCCCGATTTCCTGGGCGGCATTGCCCAGGCGGTGAATCATTTCATTGGTCTCTTCGGCCATCTGGGAGGCCTTTTGGGTGACGGCGGAACCTTTACCCGAATTCTGGGCGGTTTCATTAAAGGAGACGTACATCTGATCGACGGCACAGGCCACGGATGTGGTCGCTTTGGAAACCGACTCGATCTTGTCCCCCACATGGGTACTGTTGGTTGAAACGTCTTCTGTAAAACCGGCAATATTTTCAAGCTGGGTGTTGATTTTGTTGGTGGCGGCCAGGATGTTTTTCATATGATCGGAAAGGTTACGTGTTTCCCGGTTGGCATGTGAAGAGTTTTTTTCCATCTCCATGGAGGCATCTTTCTGGCCTTTGGCAATATCGATCAGCTGGGCTGAGGCATCTGCCACCGTGGCGGATGTGGAGATCATTTTTTTTATCAACCGGCCAAGGTCCTTTACGGCCCGCTGCATGGCATCTGCCATGACACCGATTTCATCCCGGCTTTTATAGTCAATGGTCGCTGTAAGATTTCCCGCTCCCACTTCCCTGGCAAACCGGGCCACTTTTCGTACCGGTTTCAGCAATTGCCGGACCACCCAGGCGCTCATGAAAATAAACAGGAAAATGAAGACCAGAACACGGACTGCGGAATCAATGATCTCTTTTTTTATCCTTGTGTTCAGTATGCCTTCTTTTTCCAGGGCAATCTCCTGGATATCGTCGTTGTATATCCCGGTTCCCAGAATCCAGTCCCTGACTTTAATCTGCCTGAAATAGCTGACTTTTTTCCGGACCACATCCGGTTGACCGGGTTTTTGCCACATGTATTCGATAAAACCGCTTTGATCGGTTCCGGACCGGTCGACCATTTCCCTGATCACATACTTTTTATCCTTTGACTGGAGGTTGATCTGGCTGGTGCCGACAAGCTCCGGGTGCTCGGGATTGAGAATGGTCCGGCCCTGTCCGTCAATGATAAAGAAATAATTGTTTTTCTGTTCACCAAAGCGCATGGCCTTGATTGAAAGAATGGCATCCGGTGTCGGCCCCAGTCTTTCAATTACGGCGGCGGCATTGTCCGTCATTTCGACCAGTTTTGCCCGTCTTTCCGCATGAATGATTTTGATCAGCTCATCCCGGTTGACCCGGTTCAGGTTTGAAAATGCTGAAAAAGCACTTAAAAAAACGATGGCAAGGGTTAACAGGATGGCGCTTAAAACCAGCAGATTAATCTTGGCTGTAATGCTTAAACGGTCTGCCAATCTACTCTCCTTATTTTATTGAAGGGTTTTCGTTTCCGGCGGTAAAAGACAATTTATACCCCTAAATCCGATTTGATGATGTCCAGTCCGATCCGGTCGATCATGCGCCCCATGCGTTCCCGTTTTGAGAATTTTTTATAATACGCAACGATCGTGTCAACCATCTGGACGGCCTCGTCAAACGACAGATCCTCCGTCAGAAGATCGGCAAGCCGCGGCCGGGCCGATCCGTTGCCGCCGATGGTGACGGTCCATCCGTCCGGGGTACCGTACAGTGCAATATCTTTGATACAATTTTCAGCACATTGGATTTTGCAGCCGCTGACCCCCATTTTCATTTTGCTGGGCAGTTTCATGCCGTGGTAGATCTTATCCAGGGTCATGCCCATTTTTAGGCTGTCCTGTTTTCCCAGGCGGCAATAGGTGGTGCCGGGGCAGACTTTGATACTCCTGACACAGAGGCCCGTGGCATGGCCGGGGTCCATTCCCAGGTCGTTCCAGACCGGTTCCACCTGGTCTTCTGTGATGCCGATCAGCGCAATGCGTGCGGCACTGGTGATTTTCAGGCCGGGAACCCGATACTTTCGGGCCACATCGGCTATTGCATGCAATTGATCCGGTGTCACAATACCGCAGGGTATGTGAGGGGCGATAGCATAGGTCGGATTCTCTTTTCCCCTCTGGCGAATCACCCCTTTTTCCCCGTCTTTTAACATATTCAACTCCTGTTAACCGGTTGTGGACCGGTATTCATTTTTTCGATCAGATAGGGGGCATATGCCATATCGGTCTTTAAAATATGATCATTTAACCAGTTTTTAAGGAAATCCATCAGGTCCATTGAAACGGTTGCTTTTCCCGCCTTGAACGCCTCCTGGAAGTCCGTAACCTGACCCACCAGTTCTTCATGTAATTTCTTATGTCTGTCGTAGTCGGGATAATCGTATCTTTTAAAGAGTTCTTCTTCATGTTTAAAATGGGAGACCGTGTATTGGGCCAGTTCATTGAGAACCGCACCGACCTCGGCCGATCCTTTTTGCAGGCGCATGGCCTTGTGAAGCAGGTTGACCAGCCTGACCAGTTCCCTGTGCTGGATATCCACTTCTTCCAGCCGGGTTTGAAATTTGGCGCTCCAGGGCATCAGGTCCGGGATATCCGCCTCTGTCAACTCTGATTGCCGGTGGTCGATTTTATTTCCCGAAACCCTGAAGATGGAAATCATTTTTCTCAAATCAATGGAAAGCGCATCCAGATCACCGGCGCCCCGGCTCATGTTTGCCGCCCGGTCAGACATATCCGAAGCAATATGATCCACCTGTGCGATTTCCACGGCAATTTCAGATGCCACCTGGGAACTTTGGGCCACATTCTCGTTTACTTCGGAGATCCCGATGGACGCCTGTTCGATATTGGCGGCCACTTCGGTTGCCGTGCCGGCCTGTTCTTCTATGGATCTTGCTATTTCATTCACAATCTCATCCACATCGACAATGACCTGGGAGATATTCCCCACCTGATCCACCGTATCACTGGTGGATGTGCCGATGCTCTCCACTTTTTCCTGGATACTTTGCGTGGCCTCGGCCGTCTGGTTGGCCAGGCTCTTGATTTCATTGGCAACAACGGCAAATCCTTTTCCCGATTCTCCGGCCCGTGCCGCTTCGATTGTGGCGTTGAGCGCCAGCAGATTGGTCTGTTCGGCAATTTCAGTAATTACCCGTGTCACATCTGTGATCTCCCTGGCGGCGTCTCCCAGTGTTTCAACCTGACGGGTGGCCTCATCCACCTGTTGTTTGGCTGTATTGGAAATGCCCCTGGCTTCTTCGCAATTCTGGGCAACGCTGGAGATATTGGCCTGCATCTGAACGGCGGCCTGGGCCACCATTCCGATATTGGTGGCAGCCTCTTCACTGGCCGCCGCCACCGTGTGCATACTGGTATTCATCTCTTCGGCGGCGGCAGCCACGGAGTTGGAACGGGTATACAGGTCCGAGGACTCATTATCCATCTGTTCTGAAACCACAGATACTTCAGAAGAGGAAGCGGCAATGGTTTCCGTCTTTGCACCGATATTCATGATGATTTCATCCAGTGTGGAAACAAATGAATCAAACCGGTTTGAAAGGATGCCCACCTCATCTTCCCTCTCCAGCGCCAAACGTACGGTCAGATCCCTGTCATTCCCTTTGATGGACCGTTCCAGGCCGTCGCTCAATTTTTTTAACGGGGTGAAAAAAAAACGGTTAAAACTAAACCCAACAACAGCCATAACCGCAACCAGGCAAATCAGAACCACGCCGATCATTTGGGTCTGCATCCCGGATCGAATTGCCGTGGGCAGTTCAGACAACCGGGTTCTGATTTCGTTGGCATGACCGTTTCCCAATTGCGGCTCAAGTTGATCCAATGATGCTGCTATTTCCGATGTCAGGATCTCTGCTTGAGTGGTCTGCAATCGATTAAAGGAAAGAATTATAATCAGAGATGAAACAAGAAGGACAATAAATAACGAGCCTGCCAGTTTAAAATCCAGGCTCTTTGTAACAGATGGCATGGGTGAAATTTACTCCTCACTTTTAAAGGCCGCCTTTTCTTCCAGGTAATAACCTGTTCCTTAGAAGAAGAGGCACCATAAATATTTAGATTGAATCAAGCCGGATTATCCGGGGCTCTGACTTCGTTTTTCAACCCCATGGGCCAGCCCGGTTTTCCGGCACGGATATTTTTATCACGGATGATTCAAAAAATTCCAGGTATATATTTAAACCCTATACTTATATGATACCGTCTGATGAGACAAATAAAAATTTTATGCCCGGTTGAAAACCAAATGTTAAGGAATTGTTTGCTGTTAATAAGATGTTAATCATATGTTAAGGTTCTGAACGGGTAGACGTTTATTTTTCAATATCAGGGTTGAAAAATAAGATTTCATAGCAGTGGGTTATCTCTTTTCGGACGCGTAACACACCGGTTGTCTTCAGGTGGCATTTATCTTGCTTTTATTCCGTCATTATGAGTTGCCGGATGGAGAAAACCGGGCAGAGAGAGCCGTACAACAGGCGGGCAGATTCTTCCTTTTTTCTCTCTGCGGCTGTATAATCAGCAAATAAGATATAACTAACAGGAACAGATAGCTATGAAACCGACAGACTGCGCAACCGGTGCCCTCTGTTTTTTTTGTTTACTTTTTCTTTTATGGGGAACAGCCACGGGTTATGCTTCTGATGTAAAAGTATCCGGATATGTCAGGGACGGCTTTCGGATACTGGATATAATAGAAGGCTCTACCGATCAGTCATTTACCGTTTACAGGGGCGATTATATAAAGTTCAATCTTCCCCGGTCCATTGAAAAACCGGTTCTGATTCTTAACGATGGCGGGCAGGAAACCACCCTGATCCATGACATGGACCAGGCGCCGTATTTTAAGATGAAGAATACCGGTGAAATTAATTTTAAAATCAATACCGTAAAAGGCAGAATCGTTGTTATTGAATATCAGGCAGCCAGATACCGGGCCGTGACCGCTGCCGAAGCCCAAACGTATATTAAAGCCCATTCACCGCTTATCCTGGATGTGCGGACCCCGGGTGAATATCGGGCAGCTCGCCTTGAAGATGCCCAATTGATACCGGTTCAGGAACTCAGCCGGCGGATCGGGGAATTGAATGCGCATAAAGACAGTCCTGTTTTTATCTATTGTGCCACTGGAAACCGGAGCACGGTGGCATCAAAAATTCTCATCGACACCGGGTTTAAACATATCGTCAACCTGCGGTACGGCATTGTTGACTGGTACAAAAGAAACTATCCCGTCAAAAAATAGGCCGCCGTATTTGCAAAACCGTACCCGGTTATAGTATGACTGATTTATTTTCAATCAAATGGTGTATCGGGTTTATCAGGCTCTGCAATGGATCGGCACAAATTACGGCAAAAATATGACAACCAGGCCCGGATGCTGGCCAACCGGGTAAAAAAACAATACAGACATTTAAGAAAACGGTTTGCCAGGCAGAATCTGGACATATTCCGGCTTTACGACTGGGATATTCCGGAAATCAGGGCCGTGGTGGACTGGTATGGCGGCCATCTGGTCGTGGGAGAGTACCATCGGAAACAGTCCACCCCGGACTGGCTGCCTCTAATGGGCCGGGCCGTTGCCGGCGCATTAAATGTCTCTCCTGAAAAGGTTCACCTTAAGGTCCGGCGAGCCGGTATCAAAAAAGGGGAACGGTACACCCGGATCAATCACACCGACCGGAAAATCGTAATGAATGAACGGGATTTGAAATTTTACATCAATCCCAATGATTACGTGGACACCGGACTTTTTTCAGATCACCGGAATACCCGGGCGATGGTGAGGGAGCTGGCAGAGGGAAAACGGTTTTTAAACCTCTACTGCTACACCGGGTCTTTCACCTGCTATGCGGCAAAAGGCGGTGCCTGTGCCACCGTCTCCGTGGACCGGTCCGAAACGGCCATCAACTGGCTTTCAGAGAATCTTGAACTGAACGGATTGTCCGATCCCGCGCATCAGCTGGTTCAAAAAGACACCCTGCAGTTTTTAAAAACCGCCAAAGACCTCTATGAGAGGTTTGATCTGGCAGTGGTGGACCCGCCGTCCTATTCCACCACCCGGATGACCCAGACCCGTTATGATCTGGCCCGGGACCATCCGGAGATGCTCAATGCGGTGTTTGATTTGATGAACCCGTCCGGTATTCTCTTTTTTTCCACCAATCACCAGAATTTCGATCTGAAAACGGATCGGCTCCGGGTGACGGATATCCGGGAAATCACATCAACAACCATTCCCGAAGATTATCAACGCAAACGAACGCAGATCCACCGGTGCTGGAAAATAACCATATGAGATTTGATCCGTTTGAAAACCGGCCGGACCGGGATCTGAGAAACGATCTCGGTTCTGCCCTTTGCAAAAGTATTGAATCCGGAACCACGGACCGGTTCGTACAGGCCCGGGCTGGTTATTTGAAAAAAGACCTGAGCCCGGAGAGACGGGCATATATCGAAAAAAGAACCACCGCGCTTGAAAAGATATTCAAACTTATGGAAGACCGGATGCCGGGCCCGGAAAAAACGGATCAGGTCTCCTGGTTGCTCTGGAAAGAGGGGCTTTACTTTGAGTTTCATGAATGGATGGAAACCCAGTGGCGCCTGGCGAACGGTCCAAGGAAAAAGGCGTTTCAGGCGCTTATCCTGATTGCGGTTGCGTGTGAACATCTGCAGTACCGGCGGGTTGAACCGGCAAAAAAACTGGCCCGAAAAGCCCTGGAACGATTGGGCCGGTATTCGGACGATTTACCGGCATGGGTTGATCTGAAAGACTTGACCGATATGTTCAACCATCCGGACAGACCGGTATGAAAAATTTCAGAAACAGGTGTTGTTTTACAGGGCCGACAAGATAAGGAAAAAGACAATGTTTAACACGCTCCTTGTGGGGCTGGGCGGCTTTGCCGGATCGATACTGCGATTTGCGGTCAATACCCTGGCCCAGAAAATATGGCCCCATCCGTTTTTCCCCTACGGAACCCTGACGGTGAATATTGCGGGCTGTCTGCTGATCGGTTTGCTGGGCGGTCTCTTTGAAACCCGGCAGATGGTTCCGGCCGAATTGAGACTGCTGCTCATTGCGGGATTTTTAGGCGGTTTTACCACCTTTTCATCGTTCGGGTATGAGCTGTTTTCCCTGGCAAGAGCCGGGCAGTTCATACCGGCCCTGATCCATGCGG
Organism: Desulfobacula sp.; assembly: GCA_028280105.1. Classification (GTDB taxonomy): domain Bacteria; phylum Desulfobacterota; class Desulfobacteria; order Desulfobacterales; family Desulfobacteraceae; genus Desulfobacula. The sequence goes on from JANQML010000324.1 coordinate 11,586, forward strand.
TCCTGCATCTGACTCTCGGTTTCAGTGCGGTGTGGCTGGGATTTATACTTTCAAGAGCCGGCTGAGCCCGGGAGCCGGAAAAAAGTTGCACCAGAGGATATCATCCATGATACAGACCATGAAGACCGTCAAACGGGTCAACTTTGAAGACTGCGACCCCTTTGCCCATTTGAACAATGCCAACTACCTGAATTATTTTTTAACGGCCCGGGAAGAGCAATTGCGAACCAACGGGATTCTCGATATCTTTAAACATGCCGAAGAATCCGGCAACAGCTGGGCCGTTGTCAGCCATGCCATTAATTACCTGAAACCGGCCCGGCTGGGGGAGGAACTTGAAATATGGAGCCGGATGCTGACTACGGAATCCTTTATCAACCTGGTGGAATTTATCATGCTCAATCACCGTACCAGGCAGATTAAATCCGTAATGCACACCCGGTTTGCGTATTTTTCCATACAAAAGGCCAAGCCGGTGACTCCCGGAAAGGAATTGAAATCCCTGTTCCGAAAGATCGCCTTGTTTCCGGACCGGAAAATAAGTACATTCAGCATCGACAACCGAATGGAAAAAATAAAAGCGGAAGCAGCGGAAAGTGGCAACGGACCTGTTTTTTGACCGGAGAGCCGTATGTGGCGGCATCGGCAGGGCCGGTTTAAGAATTAAATTCTGCGGTTGAATCCATCCGCAACATGAGGAAGCGTATGACAGAGACACGTTCAAAAACACATCATTTTGATGCCCAGGTATATTACGAAGATACAGATCATTCCGGTGTGGTTTATCATGCCAACTATTTGAAATTCTTTGAGCGGGCCAGGGAAGAGATTATCGGGGTCGATACCCTGGCTGCCATGTGGCACGACCGCCAGGTGGGATTTGCCGTCTATAAACTGAGTATGAATTACAACGACGGTGCGGTCTTTGGTGACCGGCTTGATATCCGGACCACCTGGGAAAAAGAGAGTGATTACCGGGTCATCTTTTTCCACGAAGCCTGGCGGCCGGCCGGAACCCGGGCAGCGGTCAGCTGCAGGCTGGAGCTGGTCTGCCTGGGTCCTGACAAAAAACTGCTGCCCATCCCCGACCTGGCATTTTTATCCTGACCGGGAACGGGTTCAGGGGGGAATCCGCCGTTACCCTCAACGTTGCATAAAAATTTTATCATAAAAGATGAAATCACTTGATGATACAATAAAAGCTTTGAATTTAAAGATGCTTTAAAGACTTCATCATAAG
>JANQML010000325.1 GCA_028280105.1 Desulfobacula sp.
CTTAACGGGACCCATATCGACCAGGACCTGGAAGACCTCCGCGGATTGGTTGAAGACAAACACGGTGCCGTTGTTGTGACTTTCTGGGATAAGGTGGTCCGTATACCGGATGCCGGTGAACGCCTGGCTGAGCTGAGCCGTCGGGCGGCCATTCCCATCATCCCCGTGGACGCCCGGCAGTTGTCCGAAACCCATCGTGAAAAGATCCGCCGGGCAGTGGGTGAAAGACGGAAGTTTCCGCTGCCCCCCCTTTCCCGGAGGGCCGGGTGGACGGTGGAGCCTTCGCGTACCCCGTTGGACACGCCGGTTATCGGACAGGTGTTGGCGCTGGCACTGTTGATCCTGCCGGCATGGTTTGCCGCCCAATACGCCAACGCTCTTGCCGACCGACTTTTCGGGCCGCTGAGTGCGCTTATCGCCCCGCTGCTCCGGGCGGTCGAGGGATGGCCCGGTCCGCTCGCCGCGATATTCGGCAATGATTACGGATTTGTGGCAATGCTGCCCTTTCTGCTGCTCTATTCAGTGCCGACGGTCCTCTTCTTTGCCGTTATCATCGGGCTGCTCAAATCTTCCGGCCTGGTCGACCGGATGACGGTATCGCTCCATCCGCTGATGCGCCCCTTCGGCCTGGCCGGGCGGGATCTGATTCGCGTCATGATGGGATTCGGCTGCAACGTCCCGGCGGTGGTCAGCACCCGCGCCTGTTCGTCCTGCTCCCGGGTCAACTGCGTCACGGCCATCGGTATCGGCGCGGCGTGTTCCTATCAACTGCCGGCGACTGTCAGTGTTCTGGCAGCGGCGGATATGGCTTACCTGGTTGTGCCATACCTTATGTTTCTGGCGGTTACCACGCTCGGGCTTTTGACGCTGTCCGCTTCCCGGGCCTCCCGCGACCCCGGAAATCACCTGTTGATTGAGGGACGCGCCTTTTTGCAGTGGCCCCAATGGCGGGCGATTCGACGCGAGGCGGTTGACGTGGTGAATCAGTTCTTCACCGTTGCATTGCCGGTCTTTTTTATGATCTGTGTCCTGGCGGCGCTTCTGAGCTGGTCCGGGGCCTTGGACGCCGGCAGCCAGTTGATGGGCCCGGTGATGTCGGTTTTTAACCTGCCGCCGGAAACGGCCCTGGCCGTGGTTCTCGGCTCTATCCGCAAAGACGGATTGGCCATCGGACTCCTGAACATGGAGGCCGGAACCCTCAAGGTACCCCTTGAAAGTCCGGTTCAGGTGCTCACGGCGGTAACGCTGGCGGGCATTTTCCTGCCGTGTCTGGTGACGGTGCTTGCCATCGCCCGGGAACTCGGTTGGCGGTTCGCTGTTCGCATGATGGCCCGGCAGGCAACCGTAACCGCTCTCAGCTGTTTGGTACTTGCGTGGGGCGGTCCATTCTTTTATTCATAGATTTTTAAATTGTGGAGAAAGAATAATATGGATATGGCTCCCCAAAAAAAAACGCAAAGACGTCTTACCGGCGGATTCCGGGAAAACCACTCTGCCCAACCGGATCCTGCACAAAAACCATGTTCAAAGGTCGGACTAAAATCGACAGGAAAGCTTCTGGCAGACCATTTTTTGTAACAAAATTATAAATTGTTAAGCCTTGCAAACAGGGTTCGGCGTGATTAAACTTGTTAAACGGCGGATTTCTGGAGCCGGGTGGCAACATGTGAGTCTCATTGCAACGATAAGAAATTAACGGGTGAGATCACAGGCTCTGGCGATGCCAGACTCATGGATTGGATTTTACGTACCATGGCAAATGACAGAAATATGTTCCGAAAAAACCGTTGATAAGACTACCAATTCAGTAAAAAATACTGAAAACTTAAGCGTCATTTGCTTTGCAACCACCCAAGTTAAAAAATTGAATCGGAACGGAATTTTGAAAACAACTATATAAAAACTGACTGCAATTCAACAGGGCTGGAAATGGCTCAGCAGGTAACAGTTTAACGGGAGGAAACTATGAATAACAAGTCCGAAACAGACTATCGGCCTTCAGAAAACGAACCGTACATGAACCAGAGACAACGGCAGTATTTCCGCAATAAACTTATAAGTTGGCGTGAAGACCTCATAGCAGAATCGCGGGAAACATTAGCCAAAATGATCCAGGGAAGCCCAGGAGAAGCTGATCCAACCGACCGTGCAGCACGGGAAGTGGAAACAAGTTTTGAACTAAGGACACGGGACCGCCACCGTAAACTTTTAAAAAAAATAGAGGACGGTCTCAATAGGATCGAGGAAGGCACCTATGGTTATTGTGCAATGACGGGTGAACCCATTGGCGTAAAACGCCTTGATGCCCGACCGATAGCGACTCTATCTTTGGAGGCGCAAGAAGCTCACGAGGCTGCAGAAAGACGCAGAGGGAATTAGGTGCCGGGGAAACTTAGGCACGCTGCCTGCCCTAAAAAAACGATGGGTATTATCACCATTTGAGAAACCATTTACGCAGGAGTTCTCGTTAAGGGTTTTCTTTTTCCTGCTCATAAATGTGCCACGCATCTGCATCCTGGTCACAATGCAGATTATGCCTATCCGAAGCGGTAAAAAGCCAGAATAAAATAACTTGGCTAAAAAAGATTTGCATTGAATCACTTAGACGCAGGGACCGCCATGGGCGGATCCCCAGGTTCCATAGTTTCACTTTGCTCTCCGTGGACTTTAATCAGTTTTATACATCAAACGACTTTAGCAAACTTAAATTCCCCTTATTGTTGCAAATGCTTTCGCAAGAATCTTGACAAAAGGTCGCCCTACTCATATATTGATGCGAATGCATTCTCATTACCAAAAACTTGCCTTCAGAGAAAAGACAATGGACTCTAAATGGGTCATCTCTATTTTTTTAGTAACCTTAAGCCTTAAAACTTTTGAATAGGAATAACAGACATGACAAGGAACAATATTATAACTGAATCGTGTCCGACGGCTGTTTTTGGCATCAAGCCATTAAGTTGAAGGATAACCAGAGGAGATTGATCATGCCCCCTGAAAAATCCCATTCAAATACGTCGCACCAGCGGATACCGGTGACCATTTTAACCGGGTTCCTGGGTTCCGGAAAGACCACCCTGCTCAACCGGATCCTGCACAAAAACCATGGCAAACGGATTGCCGTGATTGAGAACGAATTCGGCGAAGTCGGCGTGGACAACGACCTGGTAGTCGGCGCCAAAGAAGAGATCTTTGAGATGAATAACGGCTGCATCTGCTGTACGGTCCGGGGGGACCTGATCCGCATCCTGAACAGCCTGATGGAGCGGCGTGACAGGTTCGATTACATCATCATCGAAACCACAGGACTTGCCGATCCGGGGCCGGTGGTTCAAACGTTTTTCCTCGAAGAGACCCTTAAGAACGCCCTCACCATTGACGCAGTCGTAACCCTGGTCGATGCCAAATTTATCGAGACGCACATTGACGGCAACGACAAGGCCAAAGAACAGATCGCCTTTGCGGACGTGATTTTGCTGAACAAGGCGGATCTGGTGGACGACACATTCCTGGAGAAATTGGAGGGGAGGATCCGCAGTGTGAACGCCGCCGCAGCCATTCACCGCACCGTCAATGCCGGGATTGATATGAATAAAATCCTCAACCAGGAGGGGTTCAAGTTGGACCGGGCATTGTCTGTTTCACCTGATTTTCTCCAACCGGAGTATCCTTTTGAATGGGCCGGCATCTACCATTTTGATTCCGGTACCTACGAATGGGTCTTTAAACCGGGTCCGGACAGTTTTCTGAATATGGCACTTATACCCGTGATCGGCGAGCCCGACAAAGTACCCGAGTCTGCCATACAGGCTGCCGATGTGGTCTTTTCCGAACCTGAACATCTCGTACGCCCGGGAACACCTGTTGACCCGGGACTCAACCTCTGGCGGCTCAGGGTGGGAGAAAACGGGGCCACAGTGTCACTTCGTATACGCAAACCAGGCCGCTATGTCCTGATCTGTGAACATCATGCGGATGAATTCGAAGCCCGCGTCTGTAATGGAAACGAAATAGAGCCCATCGAACCCATTGCAGTCCAAGCGTTCAAACATCAGCACAAACATGACCAGGAGGTGACCTCTGTGGGGATTTCCATTCCCGGAGACCTGGACCTGGAATTACTCGAAACCTGGCTGAAGGTATTGTTGACAACCCGTGGGGAGGATATTTTCCGCATGAAAGGGGTTTTGAGTATCAAAAATCATAGTGAACGATTCATATTTCAAGGGGTCCATATGCTCTTTCAAGGAAAATTTGATCGGACCTGGAAAGAAAACGAACGCCGGAACAATCTGGTCTTTATCGGTCGAAATCTTGACCGGGATTTTCTGAATAAGGGGTTCAAGGCATGTCTGGCTTGATGAAGGTCTATCGCTTTTGCCGGAAGAATGGTGTTTGCTGCCAATGCAGGTAAATATTTTGAATCAGAAAGGACAATCATTTCTATCTTTAATGCTAAAAGGAGGTTATCATGCTAAAAAAAATTACAATAACCCTATTATCTTTTCTTATTTGTGTCTCTTGCGCAATAGCTGAAAACACGTCCAAAAAATTATCTGTCGTTGCCACTTTGTTCCCGACCTATGATTTTGCAAAGCAGGTGGGGAAGGATAAAGTCAACGTTACCTTTTTACTGCCGCCGGGGGTTGAGGCACACGCATTTGCACCGACACCAAGAGACATCGTGACGATCAAAAAAGCAGACGTTTTTATTTACACAGGAGAATTTATGGAACCGTGGGCTTCAGACATCCTCGAAGGGGTTTCCAGTGATAATCTTCTTGTTGTTGATTCAAGTGCCGGGATCGAACTGATGGATGAAGCGGGTCATGGCGATCATCACGGCGGCGGCCACGGGTTTGAATGGGCCGGCGCTTTTAGGCTTTCCCCTGGTGAATATACATGGACGTTTGCAAAAGTTGATGGGGATTACGCTGATCCGAAAATGAAGATGGTTATGCTTTCGAGTCATCTGGATGGTGTTGCGGCAATTGAGGATCTAGAGGAAAAAGCCGAAGGGCTCCTGGAATCAGATGCTGTTATTGAAAGGGTTCACGGAGATACGCTTTCATCAAACGAAAACAAGGCCTTTCAAGTCATCTTTGATCCCAATAAGGATATAACCAAATTCCGTATCGTTATCAAAAAAGAAGGGGTTTACACGTTCTTTACAGAACATATGCCGTTTGAATTTGAAACAGATGAACATTTTTTGAAAAATGCCGACAGGCAGGATATCGAACCCGTTGCTCAAGCACCTGACGCGGGTCACCACGATCACCACCACGATCACCATCATCACCATCACCATGGCGGAAAAGATCCGCACATATGGGTTGATTTAGGGCATGCCCAACAGATGGTTGATACAATCGCCCGTGCGTTTGCTAAAAAAGATCCAGGCAATAGAGACTTTTATCTGAATAATGCGGCAGCGTACAAAGCAAAAATAGCTGAATTAGACGCACGTTTTTATAGTGCACTTTCAACGGCAAAACACAGGACAATCATTTACGGAGGGCATTTTGCATTTGGATATTTCGCCAAACGCTACGGATTAAGCCATGAATCACCTTATCCGGGTTTTTCACCCAATGCAGAACCGTCTCCAAGGGCGATTGCCGATCTTATTTCAAAGATGCGTGACTCTGGGCAAAAGTTCATCTACTATGAAGAACTGATAGATCCAAAAGTGGCCCGGATTATTGCCGAAGAAACCGGTGCAACCCTGGAGCTTTTGCATGGGGCGCATAATGTGAGTAAAAAAGAGCTCAATGCGGGAATAACCTTTCTTGATATTATGGAAGATAATCTGGAGAAATTAAAAACAGGACTGGAAACTCAGTGAATATAATTGAGGCACAGTCGGTCAGTGTGCGTTATGGCAGCATTGAAGCGCTCTCCCAGGTTTCTTTCACCATTAATGCCGGAGACTACGTGGGTATCGTAGGGCCTAACGGATCAGGGAAAACATCGCTGATTAAAGCGCTGTTAGGCCTTACGGCCTTTGAAGGAGAAATATTATTTCAAGGAAAGAAATTATCAGATTTTATACAAAGAAAGCATATCGGATATCTTCCTCAAAAACTATCATTCCTGGACAAAAGATTTCCTGCAACGGTGCGGGAGATCGTGGTGTCAGGTGTCTATTGCTGCAAAAAATTTCCTAAATATCTGACAAAACAGGACTATAAAACCGCACAAAGCGCCATGGAACTGTTGGGCATCGATCCGCTTGCGGATCGCTTAATCGGAAAGCTCTCCGGCGGGCAGCAGCAACGGGTCCTGCTGGCTCGTGCATTGGTGCACAAACCGCAGCTGATAATTTTAGATGAACCCACTGTAGCGCTTGATCCACAATCACGGGAAACCTTTTATGCCACGCTGTCGGATTTACACAAAACACAGGGGGTTACGGTCCTCATGATTTCCCATGATATAGGCTCTGTAAGCGCATACGCCTCAAAGCTGATTTTTCTTGATCAGCGCCTTATTTTTTATGGTTCGTTTGAAGAGTATTGTAATTCAGAGGAAATGGCGGACTATTTTAAAGAAGAACAGCATTTCATACGTTACAGGCAGAATTGAACGAGAAAGTTCCATATGAGCGGTATAATTGACCAAATCACTGAAGCCCTGCAATTCGCTTTTATTCATCGCGCATTAATTGCCGGTTGTTTCATGGCTTTGGGATGTTCGTTTTTAGGTGTCTTTTTAGTGTTGCGCAGGTTCTCCCTTATCGGTGACGGGCTTGCCCATGTCAGTTTTGCAACCGTTGCCATTGCGCTCCTGTTAGACGCTCAACCCATGATCGTTTCCATACCCCTGGTAACACTGGCTTCTTTGGCGATTTTAGAGTTGAAAGAAAAAGCACACGTGTATGGCGATGCCTCCATTGGTCTGGTGTCATCATTCGGTATTGCCTTAGGCGTGATTATTGCCTCAACCGCCCAAGGATTTAATGTCGATCTTTTTAGTTATCTTTTTGGCAATATTCTTTCAGTGAGCCGGATTGAGGTTTGGATAATCGGGGGCCTGTCAATGCTGGTCGTTTTAATCACGATTCTATTTTATCATGATCTGTTTGCAACGACGTTTGATGAAGAATTTGCACAGGTATCTAAGATAAAAGTTAAAGCGGTGAACAGGATCCTTATTATTTTAACTGCTCTGATTGTGGCCATGGGTATAAAGATTGTCGGCACCATGCTTGTTTCAAGCCTGATCATTTTACCCGCAATTACGGCATTGCAGGTCACAAAGAGCTTTCGAACAACGATTGCCTTAGCCGGAATATTCTCGATCGTTTCCGTAGTTGTCGGGATATTTGCTTCGTATATTATGAATTACCCGTCAGGTGCCACCATTGTAATGGTGAATTTCATTTTCTTTATCTCCACTTTGATTGTCGGCAGGTTAAAAGCGTAATTAAGCATTGGCAATTATAATAGAAACGTTATGTTTGTTTAAAAATAATTTCTCAACTTCAGTTCAAACGGGTGAGGGTTTAAATAGGTCTGATCTTTCAGCCAGGGTTTATCGTATTTGCGCACATAATGCTTGAGCAGGGTCATGGGAACAATCAACGGCACATACCCGGACCGATACTGGTCAATAATAGAGAGCAATTCTTTTTTTTCGTCCGAGGTCAGCTGTTTTTTAAAATGCCCCAAGGCATGAAGAAGGACGTTGATGTTCTTTTTTTCAGTGGTTTTAAGTTTCAGCGCTTTGAACAACAATGCTTCGTACGCATCCAGTAATTTTGCCATCCCCAGTTTTTTGCCTCCGGCCACAAGTTTCCCCATCTGCCGGTAAATCTGCTGGCTATGGGATAAGATCAACAGCTTGTTTTGGGTATGAAATTCCACCAAATTTCCCATATCCGGCTTTCCGCCGATCAGATCCCGCCATCGCTGAAATGAAAAAATGCTTTCGATAAACAACTCCCGAAGTTTGGGATCATTCAGCCGGCCGGCCTCTTCAACGGGAATCCGGGGAAAATGCCGGGTAAAGGCATTTGCGAACAACCCGACACCGGTTTTTCGCACCTTGCCGTCATCTGTATACACCCGGATCCGGTAGAGCCCGCTGGAAGGGGATTTACTTTTGAAAATAAATCCGCACAGATTTTCATTTTCCAGTTCTTTGATCTTTTTTTTGATCCAGGTTTGCATCTGTTCGGTTTTATCCACGCCGGTTTTTTGGGTCACCAGACGGGGATTTTCCGGATCACCCATCAGTCGAACCGCCTCTCTCGGTGTTGGCATGCCGCATTCCACCTCTGGACAGACCGGTACATATTCCACAAACAGCCCCAGGGTTTGGGTTAAAAAACGGTCATGACTGTGATTTCCATCATACCGGACCTTGTCACCTAAAAGGCAACGGCTGATTCCGATTCGAACCGGTTTTAACAAAACATCCTCCTATATTTTTACACACCATTCCAAAACTCTTTCACAGGGCGAATATTGACAATATCTGCCACCGTATATAACTTTCTGGTATTATAAACGATCTTGAAAATTTATCCATGCCTGATTGAGTCGGGCATTAATCAATTCAAGGCAGGATCTGCTATGAGCGTTGAAACCCGTGAAAAAAAATCGCCTGTTTTGGTTACCGGTGCCACCGGTTATGTCGCCGGACGCCTTGTCCCCCTCCTTCTGGACTCGGGTTACCGGGTCAGAACCATGGGCCGGTCCGTGGAAAAAATGGCGGACCGGGCCTGGGGAAACCACCCCAACATTGAATTGGTTGCCGGTGATATCATGGACCGGGAATCATTGAAAAAAGCGGCCAAGGGGTGCACAACCATCTATTATCTGGTCCATTCCATGATATCTCAAAAAGACGGCTACAGAAATGCCGATATTACCGGTGCCAAAAACATGGCCTGGGCCGCCGAGCAGGTGAAAGCCGGGCAGATCATTTATCTCGGGGGCCTCGGGGATATCAATCATAAAAATATCAGCAAACACCTGATCTCCAGAAATGAAGTCGGAACCATCCTGCAGCAGGGCTCTGTTCCGGCAACGGTATTGCGTGCCGCCATGATCCTGGGATCCGGCAGTGCCAGCTTTGAAATTTTAAGATACCTGGTGGAACGGCTGCCCGTGATGCTGACCCCGAAATGGATATCCATGCCCACCCAGCCCATTGCCATTACCAATGTACTCGAATACCTCAAAGGGTGTATGGAACATCCGGAAACCCGGGGAAACACCTATGACATTGGAGGGCCGGATCAAATCGCATATCAGGATCTGTTTAAAACCTTTGCCCGGGTGGCCGGCCTGCCTGTTCCGGTGATGATCAAACTCCCCTTTCTAACGCCCCGGCTTTCTTCTCTGTGGATTCACCTGATTACGCCGGTACCGGCGGCCATTGCCCGCCCCCTGGCCGAAGGGCTGAGTCTGCCCACCCTGTGTACTGAAAACAGAATCAACCAAATCATCCCCGTAAAACTGATCTCCTGCAAAAAGGCCATAGAAAGAGCCCTGGACCGGATCCGGCTCGAACAGGTGGACACCCGTTGGTCGGACGCCGGCGCCCTTGTTCGGCCGGAATGGGCCTATTGCGGCGATTCAAGCTATTCAGGCGGAACCATCCTCCAGTGCGGATACCGGGCCCGGGTAAAAGCAGGCGCCCCGGACCTCTGGCCTGCCGTCGGGCGAATCGGCGGGAAAACCGGATATTATGCCGCTGACGTGCTTTGGAAAATAAGAGGGTTTCTGGATCAGCTCACCGGAGGAGTCGGGCTTAACCGGGGACGGCGATCTTCGGATACCCTTCAGACGGGGGATGCTCTGGATTTCTGGCGGGTTCTTGAAATCGCTCCGCCAGTCAAGCTAGTGCTGACCGCAGAAATGAGAACGCCGGGAGAAGCCCTGCTTGAGGTCCGAGTCAATCCCATTGACAACGCCCAGTGCGAACTGGTTCTTCTCTCCCGTTTTTTCCCCAAAGGGCTGTTTGGAATCCTCTACTGGTATATCTTATATCCCTTTCACGAATATCTGTTCAGCCATATGCTTATGGGCATGGTCAGATCTGAAAATCTTGAACTGCTGACCCCGCCTGAACGGTTTACACCCAAGCTGAACCCATCCTGCAGGAGGCAGCCGTGACATTTGATTTCAACCGTACCCGCCATCTTTTTTTCCTGGTAAGTTTTTTTATTCTCTTTTCCTGTGCGTCAAAGGAGAAAAAAAACTTTTCAGAAGCCCAATGGAAGGCCCAGGTGGAAAAGACGGAGGCGGAAAAGCTTTACGCACCGAATTTTAAAGGCGGCCGGTTTTATGCCCCCTGGCTGAGCGTACGGGATAAGAATTTTTTCGATGTGGCCAGATGGAAATTGTTTGATCACTCGTCCTACACAGAAACGGAAAAAGACTTTCTACCCGAGGTGCTCCCGGATACGGCCGGACGCCTCTTAAAAGAAAAGGGGGATTATATTTTATGGATCGGGCACAATACCTTTCTGGTCCGGATAAAAGACAGGTACTTTCTCACCGATCCCATCTTCTCCCAGCGGGCCCTTCTGCCCAAACGGCTGACGCCCCCGGCCATGAGCCTGGACCAGTTCAATGCAACCATCAAAGAGAATCTAACCATCATTATCTCCCATAATCACTATGACCATCTGGACCATCCGACCATGAATGCCCTTCCCGCTTCCGCCCGGGTGTTTGTCCCCCAGGGGCTGAAACGCATTATGCAAAAGATGAATAAAGAGAAGACGGTTGAGATGAACTGGTGGCAGACCCATGATCTGGGAAACGGGTTTCAACTGGTCTGCCTGCCGGCCCAGCACTGGTCCATGCGGATCTCCCAGGGCCGCAATAAATCCCTGTGGGCCTCCTGGCTATTGATCACACCGGAGACCACCCTCTACTTCGGAGGGGATACCGGTTATTTTAAAGGATTCAGGGAGATCGGAAAACAATATCCAAACATCGATTATGCGTTCATGGCCACCACTGCATATCATCCCCGGTGGTTCATGCATTACAATCACATCAATATCCCCGAAGCGGTTCAGGGATTTAATGAACTGGGCGCCCGTTTTTTTATACCCACCCAGTGGGGAACCTTCCGGCTGGGCTCGGAACCGGCCGGATACCCCGGGCTGGACCTGAAGCGGTATATTGAAAAAAAAACCTGGATGCCAAACGGTTCCGTATAATGGACATCGGAGAGATCCTGACGATCCCGGACCGGTCATGAATGGCCGGTTCGACAGGCATACGAAAAATCAGGGGGAGGGGGACCATGACATATTCATCGGCCTTTTTTTGGCGATGAGCCAGACGCCGCAGCCCTTTTCAACACCCATCTCTTTTGGCGGATTCACATGGATTCGACAATCCGGGGTCTGCATGGCAAAGGTGAGATAATCGTATTCCTGTTTTAAAAAGTCATGGACCTCCCACCAGGTCAGCCGACGTTGAATGTCCGGTACAACGACATAATATATTTCTTCATCTTCATTGTTTCTCAGCAGGATCTGCATGGGAATGTGAACCTTGTCCTGCATGGCCTGAACCAGCATTTCCGCCGTCATCTGCATCACGATTTCAAAATCGCCGTGAACACTTGAAAAGGTATCCAGGGACGGGGTGGAGAGACATCTGACCGTGACTTCACCGTCCGCCTTTTTTATTTTCAATGTATTGATCAGGGCAAAAAGGGTATCCTCATCCGATCCCGTATGGATGACAATACGCTGGGCCTTGCCGGCATTGGCTTTTTTAAGGGTGTTGATGCGGTCCGGACGGCCCTTGACAAAAAAGACCCCTGCATGATCCGGAAATGGATGGCGGTCCATGTCGGCCACCAGGACGATCTCCCGGTTTTCCCGATTCTCATCCTTTAATATCTGCTCAATCAGATATTCGGTGTCATCGGTGGCGCCGACCAAAACAATATGATTGCTGCCCTGATACGCTTTTTCCCCATACATTTTTTTATTTCTCCTTTCGATCAAAGACGCTGCCACATGGGTGATGAAAGCGGCACCCAGGCCGATTCCCATGAGCATGGGCAACAGAACGGCAATTATTTTCCCGGCACCGGATACCGGAAACAGATCTCCGTACCCCACCGTGGTGCTGGTTACAACACTCCACCACAGGGCCTGGCCGAAATGGGCCAGTCCCGAGTCCGGCGGCTCCGCCAGCATGATCGAAATGCTGGAAACAACCAGTAAAACCATATACGCACCGACCAGAGAAATCCCTTTCCTCTGCAGTCCGGTCCGGATAAGCTGTTTGATAAAATATAGAATACTTCCTCCTCACCCCTCTGATTCGACAATTGTCTCCGGTATTCTACTCTCTTTGATAAAGGCGTGCCAAGAAAAAAATCATCCCGACATCATCAATCAATACCGGTGAATCAAACTTAACCTCAACGTTGCATAAAAATTTTATCATAAAAGATGAAATCAGTTGGCGGTACAACAAACGCTTTGAATTTAAAGATGCTTCCAAGACTTCATCATAAG
>JANQML010000328.1 GCA_028280105.1 Desulfobacula sp.
TGATGAAAGTATATAAAAATTAAAAATCTTCAGGCATGAGCCTTGCCCCGTGGATTACGGCGATAACATCAATCTGGCCGGGTTTGATCCGATAGATAATCCGGTATGGCTTTTCGATCAGTTCCCGGTGTTGATTTTCTTTTTATCCCGACATAAATTTTCTGATTATTTTGAACAGGTTGGATCTGTTTCGGTTTATTTTGAACATATTGGGAGGTCGCTTCGCTCCGACCGATTTTATTGGGTTTTTAAGGCATGAGTGGGAAAGCTTAAATAATAAAGGTCGGGGAAGCAGGTTTCCCCACCTCCCCTTGGCGCATTATTTAATGCTACCCACTTTCGGCTATCCCTTGCCGGGTTGCTCCCCAGCAGAGCCCGGCTCCGTTTTACCGAAATTGTAAAATTCTTTTTTGCGATCTTCTATCCGGATCTCCTGCAATTCCTGGAGAAGCTGATTTTCCATATTGATTTTCATAAAGGGTGGGTTCGTTGAAAACATACAACATGTGTTGAACACTTGACAAGGGTATAACCAAAGTTATACTTTATCCTTATGAAAACAGCCATATCAATTCCAGAAGATTTATTCATATCGGCTGACCAGTTGGCAAAACGGCTGAATATGTCTCGTAGCGAACTCTATACGCGTGCTATAAAACAGTATATTGCCGAGTGCCGTCACGTCGGGGTGAAAGAGAAACTGGACCAAGTGTATGCGTCTGAAAACGGATCCGTCGACCCTGCCGTCGTGAATGCCCAGGCAATATCCATTCCCCTTGAGGAATGGTAATGCAACGCGGGGATATTTGGTGGGCTACACTTCGTCCGCCAACCGGTTCTGAACCAGGCTACCGACGTCCCGTACTCATCATTCAGAGCGACGATTTCAACAAGAGCCGAATCAATACGGTTGTCGTAGCTATGCTGACCTCCAATATCCGCCTTGAAGCAGCTCCTGGAAACGTTTTACTAACTAAAAGGAGTACCAAGCTTCCAAAGGATTCAGTGATCAATGTATCCCAGGTTGTCACTTTGGACAAATCGTTTTTATCAAAGCGTATCAGCAGGCTTTCTGCACGCAAGATGAAGAATGTGGACGATGGCCTCAGACTCGTGCTCAATTTGTAGTTAACATCGTCGAACAGTCGGCTGCACAAGGATGCCGACCTCTACGCTGCGCTTCGAGACCGGCACCTGTGAGCCTAGTCGTTATGTGATGGAGAAAAGATTAATGGAAGCGAAAATAGTCAAAGATAGTCTCCAAAAGCTGTCTGAAGTTTTATCGTTTAAATATCCCGCAACAGGTTGGTATTTTTCTGCGGAAAACATTGTGAATTCGTTCATCTACAAAAAGGATCGATGGGTTTGTATGTTTATGTATTGGGCAATTGTCATCAAGAAGGGAAAGAGAATTCAGTTCTCAGCAGACTGTGGGAAAGCCTGCCCCGGGATACAGGAATTTGGCGGTTTCACACCACCAGTGGACGATAAAGGAAAATTTATTGCTGAAACCGAACGCTTTAAAAAAACGCGTGCTCTTGCCCAAGGGAATATTCCGGGGACATCTATGATAAGTTTAGTCAAGGGAAAAATGGAGATTTCCCATCACTTTTTGAAGTAGTCTCCAAAAGCGTTATTTTGATAGCCGCTT
>JANQML010000397.1 GCA_028280105.1 Desulfobacula sp.
TGGTTGAACCGGGTTTAAGCAGGCTGTCCATAATATCCAGCTGGGCCAGGTCATAGGGGTCCTGGGGCGAGAGAACCGGGGCGAACACGGCCACAAAAATAATGGCCGCCAGTCCGATAAATCCGGCCACAGCCATCTTATTTTTCAGGTATTGTTTTAACAGCCGTCTGGCAGGACTGCTTTTTTCAATGGCGGTTTGAGCGGTCATGATTTGAAATCCTGCAGTCTGACCCGGGGATCCAGTACCGAATACATGATATCCACGATAAAATTGATAAGTACGAACATCAGGGAGATGATCAGCAGATAGGCCACGATGATGGGCCGGTCCAGCACGCCGATGGAGTCAATGATCAGTTTTCCCATACCCGGCCAGGAAAAAACGGTCTCCGTAACAACGGCAAAGGCGATCAGCCCGCCCAGCTCCAGTCCCAGGACGGTGATCACCGGGATCAATATGTTTTTGAGCAGGTGGACGCCGATGATCCTGGTTTTTGACAGTCCCTTGGCTTTGGCGAATTTGATATAATCCATGACCATGCATTCCCGGACACCGGACCGGGCCAGGCGGATGGTCAATGATAATTTAAACAGCGCCAGGTTCAATGCAGGCAGTATCAGGTGCTTTATGCCTGAAAGGCTTAAAAAGCTGAACTGCATGCCGAGCACACTGACGGTTTCTCCCCTGCCGCCGGAGGGAAGCCATCCCAGGATCACGGCAAAGAGCATGATCAGCATCAGGCCCACCCAGAAAGTGGGGAGACTAAAACCCAGTATGGATCCGCTCATGATGGTCCGGCCGATAAAGCTGTCGCTGTTGAGCCCGGCATACATGCCCAGGGGAATCCCCAGGATAATGGAGAAAAACATGGCGGTAAATGCCAGTTCCAGGGTCGCGGGCATGCGCTGGAGAATGACTTTTAACGCCGGTTCGTTATAAACAAAGGAAGATCCCAGATCCCCTTTTGCCGCATTCTTCAAGAAAACAAAGTATTGCTCATGAAGCGGCTTATCCAGTCCCAGTGCCCGGGTGGCCCGGTCGATTTCCATTTGATCGGCCTCCGGGCTGATCAGGATGTCGACGGGGTTCCCGATGGCATAAACACCGATGAAGACGATAATGGACATGGTCAGCAGGACAAAAAAGCTTTGCCACAGCCGTCTTAAAATAAAAACGATCACGATGGGATTCCGGCCGGATTGAACCGGCCCGGAGGAACTTCCCGGCCGATTCAATCCGGTTTAAATGTAATTAAATTGAGTTAAGTTATTGTCTGCTTAATCTTTTTTTACAAAGTTTGCCAGGGTATATTCATCGGTCCGGGTTTGATACCGGATTCCCTTTTTGGCGCCCCAGGTATTGACCTGGAAATGAATCGGTATAAATCCCAGTTTTTCACCAAATACGTACTCTGAACAGGCTTTGAGTTTTTTCTCCCGTTCTGCCGCATCCACGGTGGTCATGGCATCTTCGATCATGGCATCAAACTTGGGATCCGAGAACCGGCCGCGGTTGGATGTACCCATGGAATTTTCCTTGTCATAGGTATGAAGCAGCTTTATCATGGTGGACCCGGGTTCGCCGGTATCCGATCCCCAGCCCAGAAGCATAAAACTGAATTCAAGCTGGGTGGCCCTTGAAAAGTAGACGTTTTTCGGCATGGTTTCCACCTTGGTTTTAATACCGACTTTTGTCAGGAACTGGGCAATGGCCTGGGCGATTTTTGCATCGTTGATATAACGGTTGTTCGGGCCGTGGATGGTCAGGCCGAATCCATCGGGATATCCGGCGTCGGCCAGCAGTTGTTTGGCTCCGGCCGGATCATATTTTTCAGGGGTGAGCTTTTCAGACGATCCGAAAAAACCGTCAGGCAAGGACTGGGCAGCGGGAATGGCAAGCCCCTGCATCACACGTGATGCAATGGCCTCACGGTTGATGGCTTTGGAAATCGCCAGCCGGACCCGTTGATCTTTGAGCGGATTTTTTCCCCATTTGTTTCCGTTGATATCCGTGACATGGGGAGAGTCGTCCCGGTCCGTATCAATGTGAA
>JANQML010000020.1 GCA_028280105.1 Desulfobacula sp.
TGGATATAAAAGGCGTTTGAACCCAAACGCAATAGTGAGGCTATGATTTTTTTTTAAAACTGGCTTTGAGCAAAATTGACGTTTTTCTACAGAAACTAAATAGTATCCAATGCTGGTAATATCCTAAAATTTTGATATTCATTTTTACAGGTATTATATAGTACCAAAAATAGCCAAGGGGGATGTTTTTATCTGCTTTTAATTCATTTGCTTTTAAGATTACTGTATCGATACTTTCATTATTCAAACAGCCGGTAGAAGTTCTTAAAAGCTTTTCCACATGTGGATTGATATCAATGTTCACTTCTGAAGTTCCCGGAACAGCCCGAGAGTGAATGCAATGATATTCTACAACCAGACAGGCCATGGCGTATTGCTTACAAATATGTTTTTGAAAACTCTCACTATAGGGTCCCACATCATTGCCAAATCCATTGACAAAAATCACAAGCCTTTCAACGTTGGTTTTTGGAATACAAATAGTATAATCTAAGGATCTGTTCAGCTCAAAATCACGATGAGCATTAATTGTGAGATAATTATTAAATGCCATATAATTCCTCTTAACCGAATAGAAGAACCGTATTTAATTTGGACTCTTTCTATTTTTTGCAAACTCAGAAAATTCAGATTCAGCTCTTTTATAGCTGTCAATTGTTCCAATGTCTCTGTGATAGTGATAATTATGAAATGTATAAATTTTGCCGACATATTCCGGCAAAACCTCAGTACTGAAATCAATAGTCTTTTTCCCAAGATTTTTCAGAAAATTTATGACCGATGGCTCCAGAATATAAACAGCTCCGTTTGCCAACCTGCCAGGAGGATCAACAACTTTTTCATGGAAAGCGCAAACAACATTGTCTTGATCCAACTCAACTATGCCACAATGTTCAGGTATATCCGAATCAAAAGTCATCATGGTAATTTCACATTTTTCAGGGCGCTGGATATGTGCTTTTATAAATGCATCCATATCAAAAAAACTCAGGTTATCCCCGTGGGCCATCAGCACTCGATCATTTTCAAACACAGCCTTATTTTCCAATAATGTCCCCCCCGTCCCCAGTAATTTTTTTTCATAAACCGGTATGATATTTTTTTTAAACCGACTCTCTTTAAGATAATCAAAAACCACATCCGACAGGTAATGCAAGTTAACAACAACCGGTTTAATATTGGCAAAATAAAACATTTCAAGCCAATAATCCATTAAAGGTCTCCCATCAATAGGAACCAGGCATTTTGGAATGGAATCGGTCAAAGGACGTAATCTTGTACCAAATCCGGCAGCCAATAAAAGAGCTTTCATAAACCAGGCTCTAAAATGAGTTCGTTAATTTTTAAAGGAAGATTGCCTTTTCGGCTAACCTGACAAGCTGCAGCCACAGACCCTAGGTATGCACTCTGCCAGATATCTGAACCTGTTGCCAGCGCAAGGGCTGAACAGGTTAAAAGAGAATCTCCCGCACCTGCCGGATCCAAAGGCATCTCGTTCATGGCAGACAGTCGATCAGTGCTGAAGCCATCTTCAGAAGGATTGTCCGCATGAATCAGCACTCCTTCCTTATCAAGTGTGATAAATACATTTTTCGCCCAAGATTTTTTTCTTAATTTTTCAGCCAAAACCACCAGGCCGGAATCAAAATCCTTAATTGCAATCCGGGCTTCTCTTTCCGTAGGCGTCATCAAAATCATATTTTCAAACCGGGAGATATCTCCTATTTGAGATGATGACTGGCTATCGGCCACCATCAGTACTCCTTTTTTTTGGGCCTGAATAATAATATCATTCACCAATGGTTGAGGAAGGCACCCATAATTAAAATCAGAAAATATAATTAAATCCTGTTCTGAAATGATTTCAAACAACCTTTCTTTTATTTTCCGTTGGATTTCTTTGCCTATCGGATGCTGACGAAGGTGGTTCACTCTCAAAAGCGTTTTCCCAGAACATCGGTAACGCTGTTTTAATATAGTCGGCCTGCTTTCGTCTTCAAAAAGATACGCTTTGACACCTGCCGAAGACAGTCTGTTATCTATGAATTTTACGATCTCATCATCACCGTTAATTGAAAAAAAAGAAACATCCGCACCTAAATTGCTAGCATGAGCCGCCACAATACCGGCGCCTCCCAGATAAAGGTCAACTCCTACAGGAGATACGACAATGGTGGGATCCTCCTGGCTCATTCCCAATGGATCACAGGTAATATACTCATCCACAATCACATCGCCGATAACAACCACTTTCAGCTTGTTAAAATCGTTAAGAACCGCCTTTAGCCCTTTCCAATTGATATCATGACGATTCATAAATGCTTTATTTTTTTGAAATGAATTGGATACAATCCTTTGGGTTTCACCTTGTAGGAGTTCTGCCAGTGAATAGCTCATATCACCTGAGCTAAACAGAATTTTACCACCGTAGGATTGGACAATTTCCATCTCAGGATTTTCATGACTCTCGTGCTCTTTTCCTTTAACAACGATCTCAGGTTGAAGCGCATTGATAAAATCAGCAGATTTATCCTTCAATATAAATGCATGATCCACCAGGCTGATAGCGTTAATACCTTCCAACCGAATATCTTCTTTGAGAAAAGAGGTTTCAACAGAATCACTGAACACGCCGACAACCAGAAATTCACTGCACTCTACTGCAAATCGTAACAACCTTAGGTGTCCAGGATGTACAATATTAAAATTACCGGAAACAAAGGCAATTTTTTTATTCCCGGCTATTTTTCGGATTTCATAAAGCGCTTTTTCTGATTCAGGATGCATACTCATATAATTTTATTTAATTAACGTTCTTCCACTTATATTAAAATATTTTACACGCTCATTGTTTTCGTTACAAATTTTCAAAATCATTTTTTATTACAGGCTAAAACAAACAAGTAGTGGCACATATCATAAAAACCCGTATGAACAACCTCGTCATTCATTCCAAAGATAAAGACATTGTGAAATTTTTTTTGAAAAAAATCCCTCAATTCCCGGGCATCATATAAGCAAACGTGGCCTTCCCGGCTGGAATCAGAAGCATGAATAGAGGCGCTTTTATTCGGAGTGCCAATGATGCAAACCCCCTGGTCGTCGAGATTTTCTATAATTGTATCCATAAACGAGCCCTGATTTTCAGGCAAGATATGCTCAATAACATCTAAAGATACTACTGTATTATATTTTCCATATCGCTGCCCCAGAAAATTATCACATAAAAAGTTCAAATCCGCATTTGCAAAATTATCTTTAGCCCATTTTATTGATGATTCATCAAAATCTACACCTGTTACATGGTCGGTATTTTCTTTTAATAATAACGTCCCCAAACCTTCGCTACACCCCAGTTCCAATACTTTTTTTCCGGATTGCTCTCCAATCAGCCTGGCACAAAATTTATACCTTGCCATTGAAAAAAGCAGATAACGCGTATCTTTTTTGACCACATGCGAATAGTATTCCCCCAAGGTTAATCGTTTTTCCGGCTTAGATTCGGGACGTACACTTTCCCATATTTGCTTTTCATCCATTTTAGATGTCTTGTCCTTTTTTTTTACACACCAGCACAATCCTTTTTGAATCCCTGCTAAACTCTTCTTTGTACCAATTACCATAAACAGCTTGTATTTGCAGCCCTATATCTTCTAACAAATGAATCATCTCGGTCAGCGAGTATGCTCGCCATGAAAAAGACCATCTTCTTTTAGCTTTAAATCCGAATGTTTCAAACTCTGCCTCCATCCGTGATTTTAATATATCAAAACGCCTCTTAACGATGGTCACTTCCTGATTATCGGAATGGCGTATCCAGTCTTTTTCAATCAAATGCCGGACATAAAAATCCCGGTTACCACAATCAAGCACGACTGTACCATTGGGTTTTAAAATATCTGCCATTGATTGTAGGGTTTTACTGTTTGTTTGATCATCAAAAAAACCAAAAGATGTTCCAATACTATATATAAAACCAAAAGCATTCTTAAACGGTAATTTTCGCATGTCTCCGACAATGGATTCAGGATACTGCCCCAAATCTTTGGATTGGGAAACGGCCTCCCGGATAAAACGGATAAAAGTCTGATTAATATCAATCCCCCAAATTTTGTATTTTTTTCTTGCAAGGGCAATAGCATATCCACCCGGACCGCAGCATAGATCCAGAACGCGCTGTCCAGGGTCACTCCCGATCAAAGGGTCAACAAACGATAAAAATGCATCTATTTCTGTTTGAGTCTTAATTGGATTATTGTGATTCAAATGCCCAAGATATGGTGGGTAATGGCTGTTTAAATCCCTCCACCATTCTTTATCGATTGCTGGTGTCACGAATGCATCCTTTCACATCTGTATTAGTCGTTTAAATCTGGTTAGTATGAACAACATCTCTTTTAAACACATTGCTTTCCCAAAATTTTTTATTGATACGTATCCAAATAACCAAAACCTGAAATTTACTTTTATCTTCTGGTCAGTTCGACAAACAAACCTTCCGTGAGATATTGGATTCAGACAAACCATCAGATCATTCAGCGTCTGAGTTCATTCGTATCAGACACCTGCCTGCTATTTCTCCGTTTCGTATTCCATCAATTGCGGTATTGATATTTTCTAGATCGAACCGGTCCGATATCAAA
Organism: Desulfobacula sp.; assembly: GCA_028280105.1. Lineage (GTDB taxonomy): Bacteria > Desulfobacterota > Desulfobacteria > Desulfobacterales > Desulfobacteraceae > Desulfobacula. The sequence goes on from JANQML010000020.1 coordinate 4,644, forward strand.
TCGTTAAGATTCAATTGTCCATGCCGGTTTAACCGTATATACTTCGGGATATCAATGGATGGATTTGACTCTCCGCCATGCGAACCGGTAATCGTTTTTTCAAAATGGAGCGGCAATGAATAAATATTGATATTATCATGTTTTTTAGGAACACCAACCAAAATCGTTTTTCCGGTTGATGCAGTCAACTCATAGCAGAGCTTGATGACTGAAGTGTTTCCAGTATTGTCTACTATCACATCAGCACCTGAATCTCCAATAATAGAACGAACCTGGTGGTCCACATCTTCTATTGTTGAATTTATCAGATGTGTTGCGCCCAGTTTACGAGCCAGGGCAAGCCTGTTGTCATGAACATCAATGGCAATTATTGGATACGCGGAAACCAATGCAGCACCTTGGATGACATTCAACCCGATCCCCCCTGCGCCGAATACCACGATTGATTCACCGATTTTTAGCTTTGCATTGTTATTAATAACGCCCAGTCCGGTCGTGACTGCACAACCAAAAAGCGATGCAATTTCCATTGGATAGTCATCAGGAATCTTTGTCACCCTGTTTTCCGACACAACAGCAAATTCATTAAATGTGGTAACAAACCCGGCATTAATTTTTTTCCCTTTCCACTTGTACTCCGGCAGTGGAGCTTGAATTCCACTGCCCTGCCGCCAATGCAAAACGACGTTGTCACCCGGAATCAACCGGTTAACACCTCTACCTGTTGCCAGAACCTCCCCCGCCCCTTCATGGCCCAGTAAATGTGGTAAATAAGGATCATCGCCTTTTACACCATCAATTTCACCTAGTTGGGAACCACAGATCCCGCTGAAATGAATCTTCACCAGAATCTGCCCGTAATCCAGCTTTCCCGGCAGAGAAATCTCATCGATCTGAAGAGGAGCTTTTTGTTCTACAAGTATAGCGGCTTTCATTGTTTTCGGAATCATCATGTTTACCACCTATTCAAAATAAATTAAGGAGTGGTCACCCTTGTAGCCCGTTAATTTAAACCACCACTCCCACTCTTGAGGAGTACAAAACATTTCACATGTCACCTGCCAATAGAGCAGATTGACCTTCTCCTGTTCATTTCGGTAGGATTCCACACACAAATAACTGTGTTTCTTACTGACCCTCTGGATCTCCGATAGCGCATCAAACAATTCGTTACAATATAGATTATGAAGTGTATTGATCGATATGACCAGATCAAAATGATTATCTTCAAATGGAAGTGTCTTTGCATGACCCTTTTGCAGAAAAGGCTTGACCTCTTCTTTTGCATTGTCTATGGCATAGTCTGATATATCAATTCCAGTCACCTCAATACCCGGCACCACCTTTGTAAAATCATATAATAAAAAACCTTTACCGCACCCGATATCAAGGACTTTATCCCCTGGCTTCAATCCATAGTGCTCTACCATGGCGGAGGCGACCTTTTCCCATCTGCCGTCATAATAATACCCGCCGTAGCAAATTTTTCTGTCCCCGTCCCAGTAATCATACCCCCACTCGCGTGCACGTATTGCTGCATCTGCTTTTGGGTGTTCATTTATCCGTTTTAGATAATCCCGTTTGGTACTTTTATGAACGGCTGAAATAAAATCAATATAAGCCATATTCACTTTCCTTTAAATAATTGATTGCTTTATTTAGTTGTATTTTTCTTTTATCTTTGCCAAATGATGCAAATTTTTTTCGTTCCCAATCACAGGCAATAAAATCATTGAGCATAATCAGACACCACTTTAAACGATACAATGGGATAATCAGTTTAGATTGAATCAGGAGCTTGTCATACCCGGAATCTCCTGTTTGAAGAATTGCTGATATTTTTTCGACAAATCCGTCAAAGTATGTGATAGGGACAGGAACTTCTGGTTGAGTAAAAAAATCACAAATCAATTTAATTGGATCGTCCCATCCAGCGTATTCGAAATCCATAAAAAAGAGGGTGCCTTGTTCGTTTAAGATCATATTGTGAAACCCGAGATCCGAAGGAGACAGAATAACACCGCCCCGATCAACTCTTTGGTCCAGCTTTATTCCAGCATCTTTGGCCGACTGGTCTATTTCCGACTTTAACAGCTCCCACCTGATTTTTATGATTTTATCGATAAATTCTTTTGCTTCCCGGTCTATGTCGTCATGAGGAGTAATTGAGCTAACACGAAGATACCTTTTCTCAAAAGAATTCAAATGGTCCTGCAGGCTGAAACAATTGTCTGATGAAAAAACAAACGATTGCCCACGCAGAGTATTTCGACGGTGGTTAAGCTGGTTTAAAAAATCGATTACCTTATTCAACAAGTCATTATCAATTTCATCAGCCTTTATTTTTCTACCGGAGATATATGAAAATAGTCCAAGCTGGTTGATCCGGTCAGCTGCTATCGGTTCGGGTATTGAACGAACATTATTTTCCCATGCAAACAAAGAAAAAGAGAACTCCGTTCCCAAACGGTCTCTGGTATCCTCTTTTGAATAAAAGTATTCTTTTAAAAAAAAGGGGCAGTGATCTATTTTAAGTTTCCATGCCCTATTGTTGCCACCATTACAAATCGGAATCAGCTCGATTTGACCTCTCATACCCAGTTCTTTTAAAATTCCATGAACAGCATGCGGATATTTTCTATTTCTATTGTTTTTCATCCCATCTCTTTTGAACCTCATTCGAAAATAAGGTTGTGATATCCTTCCATGATCGAACCGTTTTGAATGTTCGACTGTATACCGGATTGTCATACTGATCCAGTGGATCAAAAAGAATTTTTATTATATCTTCTGAAAATCCGGGAAGAGATAGAAATTCGGGCAGATCATCAATGAAATGTGAGCATCCTTCTGCGTTGATTCTGTCGATTTTTTCCTCTTTGGTCTGTTCGAAAAAAGTATCACATTGGATACCCGCTTGATCCAGCCATTTATATGCAGCTCGATGGAGATTATATGGGTGCCCATCATAGGGATACTCGGTTTTATGACTCACGATACAATAACGAAGAGAAACCTTATCACAAAAAGAAAAAAAATTTGTAACATCAGGATAGGCGGATGCGTCTAATAGCCTTGCACCATAGACATATCCTTGAAGCCGCGTCCAGTCATCTTCCTTTCCGGCCTGCCTTAAAAAGTCCCTTACATAATTTTTACCAATGTTCAAGTCCTGTGGAATAATCTTTTTTTCAATCCCAAGTTTGTTAAATATATAATCATAGCAAATAATGGTATTGTCAAAATCAATGCCTATTTTTATATCAATCGTCATGCTTATTTTCCATCAGCTCTTTGTCATCATTACGGAAAGGACCTGAAGTGACCTCATGAATTACAGCATAATCCGTCAGCACACACACTTGATGCCAAAAGCCAGATGAGAGCTTACAGATGAAGGGAAGACCGTCTCCCTGACTCCCCATTTCAATACTGCGGGTCTGGTTTCCGTTATCATCAAAAAAAGAGAGCTCAATCCGCCCCTCTATCACGTGATAGGATTCACTTTTGAAAGAGTGTCTGTGAATGGGTATTTCGGTATTTTTCAGCATCACAATCACCATTTCCTGAACATCGTCTTCATGGGATTTGTGAAGACAATATCTTGCCCTTAAAAGTTCAGATTGAGCTGCAAGCTTTTTAAGTGTTTGAATATCTGATTTTTTAATCTCTACAATATTATCGTGCTCTAAAAAGATTGCAGTCATTTTTGAAAAAATTCCTTGATACGGTTACAAACCCTTTTTATTTCGTTTTTACTGATTTTTTCATTGGCCGGTAGACAGAGTATATTGTTTACTACACGTTTAGCACACTTAAGAGTATCTCGCCTGCAGTCAATAAAAGGCACTTGGGCAGACATCAATATGGGGTGCTGAATTTTGGTTTCAATGTTATGATTCTCCAGGTATTGTTTTAATTCATCCCTTTTGTCAGTCTGAATTGTATATGTATAAAATACATGGGTTTCATCATTGCTTTCACCCGGAACTGTTACGTAATCTTTAAGTAACTCATGATACACTGCCGCATTTTGGCGCCGTTTTTCAATGATCTGAAATACCTTTTCAAACCGCTGCAGCAAAACAGCGGCCTGAATGGTATCCATACGTCCATTCAATCCTGGAAACAGACATTCTTCCTTGTTTACCGTACCATTATATCTTAAAGCGGTAAGCTTGTCATAAACAGCCCGGTCATCGGTCAGTACCAAACCGGCTTCCCCTAAAGCAGCATATACCTTCATGGGATTCATACTAAAGCAGGCGACATCTCCGAAAGATCCAGAAAGGTGACCACGATATTCGGCACCAAACGCCTGGGCAGCATCTTCCACGAGATACAACTCGTTCTTATCTACTATTTTCCGAAGCCGGTCAATGTCACAGACACGTCCGGTGTAGTGAACGGCGACAATTGCTTTTGTCTTTTTTGAAATGAGCCGTTCAACACTTGCCGGATCAATGTTAAGATCGTTTTTAATATCAGCAAAAACCGGTTTTGCCCCGGTCATAGCTATTGCGTTGGCCGTCGCAACCCATGACAGAGAAGTCGTTATCACCTCATCATCTTGGCAAATTCCAAGGCTCTTAAGCCCCATATATAAAGCATCCGTTCCTGAATTCACACCCACACAGTATTTTCTGTTACAAAATGATGCAATCTTATTTTCCAATTCGATCACTTCAGGACCATTGATGATCTTTCCGTGAACAAGCACTTTTTTGATTGATGATAAAATTGAATCCAGCTCATCACCTTTCTCAAGCCTCAAGTCCAAAAATGGTATCTTGTTCATTTTTTTGTACCTTTTATCGTTTTTCTTCACAAACCAGACCGTTCAATTTTTGTAACGCATTTTTGAGTGTATTGCGCCGGATCTCTCGGAGTTCTTCAACACTGACCTTTATCATATCTGCTGTTCTTTTCATTTTTTCATAATCTGTAAAATTAATCCGATCCCATTCATATGCACGAAGTATGGTCAGGTCATTATGAGAAAACTCATCCGTTTCGATCAATCCACTGCTCCAACTGGAACGGGTATTGAAATGATCATACCCGCTTATAAAAGCATTTTCCTTTTCACACAAATCCCAGAGCCTTGTTTTTTTCAGGGGAATGGCTGCAAAAAATCGAACATAGTCTGCATCAATTTTTTCTGCAAATTTTAAAGTCTGCCTTATTTCATCCCAAGTTTCCGTCGGAAACCCCAGTATAAAATTAGCAGCGATATAGATACCCAGCCTCTTAGATTCTTTTACAATGGAAATCGTATGATCAAAATCAACCGGTTTACCTTTAATAATCTGTTTAAGAACCCTTTCGGTCCCGGTCTCCACGGCAATTCCTACATAATGACAGCCACTTTTTTTCATTAATTTGAGAAGCTCCTTATCCAACTTGAATACAGCCGCATCCTCTGCTATCCACGGCATGTCGAGACCTCTTTCAATCATGCCGTTCAGTATATTAACCACCCGTTTCCGATCCAAGAAGAAATTATCGTCTGCAAATACCAACGATTTGATTCCATAGTTCTCTTTTAACCATTGGATTTCTTTTAACACGTTATCTGCCGATTTGGGCCGGAATCTTCTTCCTGAGATATGTTCGATTTGACAAAAAGCGCACCCATACGGACATCCCCTGGAAGTCAGAAGACGGACATAGGGATACAATGGGGGCGCCCCGATTGTTCCCCGCCTGGGTACGATATTACAATACGCTTCAAAGGGTATCAGGTGATATGCCGGCATTGGCAGAGAGTCCATATCATCTACGGCATCGGCCATACCTAAATCAATGATACGCCCGTCCTTGCGAAAACAGACTCCCTTTTCCGGAAGCGGATTTTCACCTTCGATATATCCCAATAATTTACTTAATACACTTTCACCCTCACCGATAATCACGTAATCAATATTATCATCTTTAATTGCCTGATGCGGGTTGAGGGTTGCGTAAACACCGCCGAAAAGTATTTTAATATTATTGTCAATCCGGTTCACGACTGCAGCCGTTTTATGCCCGGAATCCGCAAATTGATCCATTATTACGGTAATACCGACGACATCGGGTGATGAGGCTTTGACCGCTTGCTCCAATTCATCTTCTGAAAGATCCTGAAAATATGCATCAATGATCTCAACCTCGTACCGGGATTCAATGGTGGCTGCAAGACAGCACAAACCATAGGGAGGATAGACCCAGTAGGTGTGTTCATCTCCTTGGCTCCAACGATAATTTGGAACTACCAATGATATTTTTAACATATTTTTCTCTTTTACTTGTTATGGTTAATCAGGGCCGATCTTACCCTGTTCCTGACACCATTCACAAGGCACTGTTTCAAAACATTCGGATGATCCATCCGAATGATTATGCAGGTCTATCGTTTTAGTTTTTGTAAGCATGCAGAAACAATAGCAGGCGCAGTCAAACCGACTTCATTCCTTTGCCTTGCCTCCATCTGGGCACCGGGTGATGATAAAAATATGTCCGGTGTACCGATCCGACAAAGTCTTGCAGTACCAGGACCGTCTTGCTCACTTTGCCATTCCAGAACAGCACTGCCCAAGCCTCCCACAAGACTATGTTCCTCAATTGTTGAAACCAAAGAATGGGTTTCAAACATTAGTTTCAAGACCTTTTCATCCAGCGGTTTAACAGTATGCATATTGATCAGGCTGACAGAATATCCTTTCACATTAAGCAGTTTTGACGCCTCCACTGCAACGGGGAGAACATTGCCGGTGCTGATCAAACAAATATCGTGACCATGATCCAGGACAATGGCCTTGCCGATTGTAAAATCAGGATCAGTTTCATGAACCACAGGCTCGTTTTTTTTTCCTAACCTTAAATAAACCGGACCATTCAAATCCAAGGCAGCTTTGAGTGCCAATCTTACCTCAACGGCATCACCGGGACAGACAACGGTCATTCCGGGAAGGGATCTTAGAATGGAGATGTCTTCACAGGATTGATGGGTCGGCCCCAACTCAGAATATGACAATCCGGCCCCAACACCAACGACAATTACGGGAAGGTTGTGATAACAGACATCTATTTTGATTTGCTCAAAGCACCTTAACGAGTTAAATGAGGCAATGGAGTAGGTTACCGGCTTTAATCCGCACATGGCCAATCCCGCTGCCACTGAAGTCATGTTGGCCTCTGCGACTCCGCAATTATAAAACCGATCCGGATGACACTCTTTGAAAGAGTCAAACAATCTGTTTCCCATGTCACCGGAGAGAAGAACAAGTTCTTTGTTCTCGACGGCAAGATCAGTCATGGCCTTTGCGAATGCATTTCTCATAACACCCCCAACTCTTTTTTAGCAGCCAGAACCTCATTTGGAGTCGGAATCCGGTAATGCCAGTTATTGTCATCTTCCATAAAAGAAACCCCTTTTCCTTTTACAGTATGAGCGATAATTGCAGTGGGTTTCTCAGGATCATTCCCAATGGTTGAAAAAACTTGAATTAGTTTACCAATATCGTGCCCATCGACTTCTTTAACCTGCCATCCAAACGCCTTCCATTTGTCCGATAACGGCTGTAATCGCATAATATCAAAGCTTCTACCTGTGGCCTGCCATTTATTAAAATCAATAATGGTGCATACTCGATTAAGGGCTTTTGCCGGTGCAAACATCGCAGCTTCCCACACAGATCCTTCATTGCACTCTCCATCGCTCAGTAATGTGTAAACTGCATACTGCTTTTGTTTTATTCTTCCGGCAAGCGCCATTCCCAAACCAATTGATAACCCATGTCCCAAAGATCCGGTTGCAGCCTCTATACCCGGCAAATTTCTGGGACCCGGATGTTCATCAAGTAATGAGTCCTTTCTACAATATGTCTCCAACAAGTCTTTTGGGATTATATTTTTAAAGGCAAGACTTGCATAAAGAGCGGAGGCGGCATGCCCTTTGCTCAATATAAACCGATCTCGGTCGGGATCTGCCATATCATTGGAATTTATTTGCAATATACTCCAGTAAAGAACAACCAGAATATCCACGCATGAGAGAGCAGAACCCAGATGGGCCGCACTGCCAGCATGACTCATTTCCACCAGCTTGGCCCGGATCTGTCGCGATTTCTCTTCTAACTGAAAAATTTTATTTTTCATTATGGTATCCTAAAAAAACTAAATAAATAGAGCGAATTAATTTTAATTTCCCCTATAAACAAATGACTTATAATAAATTAAAGAATACTATTTATTGTCACACGAATCTTTAGACTTATAAATTTTTTTTTATGTAATCGTCTGATGAATTTTTTTTGCAAGATAATCATATGAAAATCTATTTTTTATTCGATCAAAAACGCCATCCCTGTTTTCAGGTATTTTTTTCAAAGCCTGCTTCAACTCATCTCTTGTTTTAAAAAAAAGATATTGATTCTTCCATAAAGGGTCTGGTGAGATTGGCCTGGAATCATATACAATAGGAATTGCCCCACATGATGCCGCCTCAAACAATCTTTGAGTCTGAATATTGCCGCCCTGGCATGCCAGAGCATATTTGGTTGAACGATAAATATCAGCTACGTCTCGTCCATGCTCAACTTCTCCTTTGAAAAAGGGTAGAACGACTTCATTCTGTTCCCAATGTCTCCCGTAGATTTCTACATCGATAGTCGATTCTTCACATAACCATTGAACCGTAATATCTCGGATGGCATCGTGTAAAATCAGATTGAGGCCAGTATCATAATCCACCCCGTGTTTTTCGGTAAGGATTCTTACTCTGTCATATGTAAAAAAAATCCCATCTTCCAACAGAGCCATCATTTCTTTTTTAAGAGACAACGATCGTGAACCCGACGGATAAATTTTAAAATTAGTTGAACCAATGAACACCACTTTTTCTTTACGTTCAATATTCGGATTGGGGCAGAAAATATCTGCGTCAATAGACATCTCCTGCCTGAAGATTGGTGTGATTTGCTTTCTGATCCAAAAATCATCAAAATTCCTACAATACGAGAATACAATATCTCTATCCCGCACGTATAATGCATCCGGTTTAACTAAGTCCGGCATGGGGTCCTGCCACCAGACGATGTTCCAAGTCTTTTCATTTAGAAACTCATTGTACATATGATTGATGTTAATAGTAAGATGAGGATTAAATTCATAAATCGCTTTCATTCTCATGTCTTTATGTAGAATCTGAAGATCATCCTCTTCGATCATCAATTTTACATCGTATCCAAGTTTTTTCAGTGCCCGTGCAATACCTTTTGAAGTATATTGAATAACCGAGGTATGACGAGAAGTCATTAAAAACGCCCGCTTAACCGGATCATCAAAATTCGGAGATTGACGAATGATCATCTTTTTATACTGTTGCCGTCGTCTCTCTCTTTCTTCATTAACTTGTTCAAACATATGGTTAACATTGTATTGAGTCTCTTTTTGCAGAGTTTCAGAAAAATCAGTGCCGCTAAAATTGACAAAAGTAGGATGCCGGTAAGGGGTATCGACGAAGTAATCAAAGATCCGGTCCATGGGGACACCAATCAAAGTTTCCGGATTGTTTACCAAAGGTTCACCATTATAGTAGCAAAGTTGCCTTCCTTTCCCTTTATCTGGCAATTTAACGAAATTTCCCTGTAATGCCACTTGTTTTGCCACTTCAAAACCAAAAAAATAAGTATCTTTAAAGTTGCTCATGTTTTATCATTACCTCGAACAATTTGAAATCCAGCTCAGTATCAATATCCAGACAGCGTTCATATGGGATCTCATATCCCAGAGTTTCTGGAGAATAAAAAGACCGGTTTTCCCTGAACCATTTCGATTCAGCAATATAAACGGCACCAGTTGGGATTCGGGTTTCAGGCAGATCCTGTCGTCTTTGATCAAAATATTCCCATCCCATTAACGGGGCTAACCGATTATCTTTCTCAGTTTTAAACATCCAGTAGGGGCTTTTTTCCGGTGAAGTAACAGTAACAAGAGATTTACCCCGTTGATTAATTATTTGCCGGATACATCCGTCGATGTCTTCTGTTTGGGTAAGCGGGGATGTGGGTTGTATCAACATGACGTGATCATATCCAGTAACCTGATCCATGGCATGCAGGATCACGTCTCTGATCAGGCTGTCATCCTGGGCAAGGTTATCAGGCCTTACAAAAGGGGTTTCACACCCGTATCTTTCCGCAATCTCAATTATATGCGAATCATCACTTGAAAGAACCAGCCGATCCAAATGTGCTGATTTCAAGGCAGCTTGAATGACCCAGGCAATAAGGGGTTTTCCTCCTGCTAACTTTATATTTTTCCGAGGTACCCCTTTGGAACCACCACGTGCAGCAATGACACCTAATATTGTTTTATCTTTTAACATCCTTTCTCGCTTTACAGCCTTTGAACTTCAGTTTTTCAGTGAACAAAAATCTCACCATAGTCTCCTTCGGCAATTTCGAAATCTCTTTTATGTCCAATATCCATCCAATATTCCCGGATTTGAAAAATCACAGATTTCATATCCTTTTCCAGCATTGAATCAAAAAGATCTGTCATATCATAATATATATCCTCGGGTACTAAATCGAATACCTCTGGCTGAAAGGCATAGATCCCACCGTTGACAAAAAAACGCTGTACCGGTTTTTCATTCAGCCGCACCAGTTTATTTCCTTCCAGCTCAACCACACCATAAGGGATTTGCATGTTGTATTCGCGAACACACATGGTGGCACAGGCTCCTCCCAGATTATGATTATTGGTATGAAATTCCAAAAGATGTTTAAAATTTACTTTTGTTAATAGATCGCCATTCATGACCAAAAATGGGAGTGACGGTTTTTCCGGCAGTAACCGAATACTCCCCGCCGTCCCCAAACGTTTTGTCTCTCTGATGTATTGAATTTTCACTCCCCATTTGGACCCATCTCCAAAATAGGATTCGATCATTTCAGCCTTATAATTTACAGAGATATAAAAATTCTCAAAACCACTGGAGATAAAACCTTCTAAAATAGTTTCCAAAACCGGCGTTCCACCGATCTTCAACAACGGCTTGGGGCAGGCATCCGTCATGGGGCGCAATCGGGTTCCAAGTCCTCCAGCCATAAGAATCACAGGGTGTTTCATTTTTTTTTCGGACAAAATATCCTGAAGTGTGTGGAGATGAACCACGATACCGTCCCGATCCACTACCGGCAGCTGATTTATCGATTGATCCTTCATGATCCGATGCAAGGTTTCCAGGTCATCATCTACAGATGCGGTCAACGGTGATACGTAATATATCCGCTTTACCGGTTCATCCAAAGAAATCCCTTTTAATATTCCCCTTCGAATATCCCCGTCTGTTACTGTCCCCAATAGTTTGCCGATTGCATCCACAACCAATGCGATTTGAAGAGCAGTTTTATCGATTACTTTTATGGCTTCCCGTATTTGGGTATCAGGACCAATGGTTGCCTTTCTCCAGTCTTTCATAAAATTTTTATTCCTTATTTAGTTGATCAAATCATGAAATTGTTTCCTGATTATATTATCTAATCGAACCGATCCCAAGATTTGTTTAATTATTTTTACCGTACCTTCTTTTTCATAAGGATTCATTACTGTACCGACATATTTACTGAACTTTGGGGAAATCGCCTTTGATATGGCTCTGACGATGTCATCTTGAACCGCATCACAATCAATGATACTTGCCGCCTTGACTCGTCCATCCTGCCGAGTGCCGATATTGACCGTGGGCACCTTGAGTGAAGGAGCCTCAATGATACCACTGGATGAATTACCTACCACGGCAAGACAATGATTTAAAGCACTCAGGTATTTGATCTGTCCCAGAGAGGTGACGGCAACCGCATTTTTTCGTAGATCGCAAAACCTATCCACCTGTTCGTTAATCAATCGTCCCTGTTCGTCTGCGTTTGACTTGGTAAAAATTAAATTCATTTTCGGAAACTGATCCAAAGCACCAAACAAATTCTTTAATTGACTCAAAGCACATATATGACCCAAAGTTTCCGGATGATAGGTCAACAAAAGTGTTTTTTCATGTATCGATATACCTGTATCCTTCTCAAAAGATTCTCTGGACAACAGATCAAGGTTCTTGATATTTTCCACACCCAACGCTCCCACATAAAACACGGTTTCGGGAGATTCTCCCATTTGTATTATCCGTTGGCGATAGGACTCTGTGCTGGTAAAATGTAAATGGCTCATTTTTGTGATACTATTTCGGAATTGATTATCCATAGCCCCTTTTGTTATTTCACCACCATGGATGTGTGCAATGGGAATCTGATGAATCAGGGCTGCAGTTGCTGCTCCGAACGTCTCAAAACGATCTCCCAGAATGACCAAAAGATCCGGTTTGAGCCTTGCAAAGGCCTCTCCAAAACCAATCAGGCCCAACCCCATTGACTTGCAGACTCCAATAGAAGAATCAGCACTCAAAAGAATCTCCACTTTTTCATCCACCTTGAACCCGTCGTCCTCGATCTCATTACAGGTAAACCCATATTCAGGTGAAAGATGGGTCCCACTGATTAGAATCTGCAGATTAAAAAAAGGATCATCTTCAAGTGCCGACATCAATGGTTTCAAAAGACCGTATTCTGCCCTTGATCCGGTAAAAACAGTTACTTTCAAATCAGATCTGTCACGCTGAGAGTTCATCAGCTACCCTTTCATCAAGGTGTTATCCGGTATATCCTTATATACAGAAACCCCTGAAGCCACCACCACATGAGCCCCAACCTTTACCCCTTCCCTGATCACAACACGACTGCCGACAAAGGTGTGGTCTCCAATCCGAACTCCCCCGTTGACAACCGAACCGGTCGAAATATGAGAGTGTTTACCAATTTTCACATCATGCTCAACAATGGCACCTGTGTTAATAATGCAGTTGTCGCTGATATCGGCTTCTGCGTTAACCATTGCCCTGTGCATAATAATAGTCCCCACCCCTATTCGTGAATGTACAGACACATACGCCAGAGGTGATATCACACGAGCAAAAATCCCCCCTGCCGCGTCAACTTTATTAAACAATTCATCTCGTAAACAGCTCGTTTTGATCTGGCCCAAAGTTACCAGAAAGTGTTTAGCGTCATTAAACAAAAAATTTAATTGGGAATCATTACCGATTACAGGGTACCCTAAAATTTTATTTCCCCTTGGAATTGATTTATCCAGAATTCCAGCAACCCGGTATTTTCCTTCTTGTTCAATCACATCAATACATGACCTGCAATGTCCACCGCCACCGATGAGAATAAGATCTTTTTTCATTGTCTCACACTGCTGGGAATATTGACAATCCGTTTTTCAAAATCCCGGGCGGTTTCCAGAGAGTCTGCTGTACAATTTTTATACATTGGAAGACTTGAAATGAGTCGCCAAACGGGCCGGGCTAATATTCCGGCACAGTTGGCCTCTTCTAAGAAACGATCCCGCATTTTTTCGTCTTCCGCCAATACCGCATTCAACCAGTAGTTGGAACGGCAACCCTTGGGCTCTAAAAAAAAATCAAGGACCGAATCCTTAAAAAATGAGGCATAAGCGGCAGCTAAAACTCTCTTATTTTCAACAAAATCGGAAAGGTTTTCCATCTGAGCACAGGCCAGGGCTGCATTCAGGTTCGGCATCCGGTAATTATACCCAATCTGGTCATGGATGAATTCATATCCCGCAGAAATCCTCGCCGTAGTCGAAAGATGTTTAACAGTTCTTGCCAGCGTTTTATTATTGGATACAATAACCCCTCCGCCCCCGGAAGTTACAATTTTATTTCCATTCAGGCTAAAAGTACCGCAGACTCCGAAACTTCCAGTGTGCTGTTCGAGATAAAAACTGCCAAGTGATTCTGCACAATCCTCTATGACAGGAAGATTATACTCGGAACAGATTTCAACAATCCGGTCCATTCTGCAGGCATGGCCGAAAATATTTACCGGCAGGCAGGCACGGATAGGTTTCCGACTTTCTTTATTGATCAGCCGATTATCTTTGAACGTTGTATGGCGGTGAATAAATTGTTCCAGGGCTTCAGGAGATAGTCCTAAAGTATCTTTTTCAACATCAAGAAATATCGGCTCGGCTCCACAATATGATATGGCATTAACCGTTGCCACAAATGTCAGAGGCTGAGTAATCACGTAATCCCCATATCCGGTGCCGACTGATACAAGAGCAGTATGGAGCGCGGATGTACCATTTGATACGGCACAGGCATATTTAATACCGGTAAAATCGCTAACCATGGTTTCAAATCGGTTTACGTATTCCCCCACAGATGAAACAAAGGTTGAATCTATAGCAGCATTTACATATTCTCTCTCCTTACCCTTAAAACAAGGTTCATGAAGGGGAACTGTCTTCCTATAAGAATATATATCCTTTATAAACTTTATCTCTTTTTCAAAGCTCATTGCAGCAGTGATCCTTATCCGATTCAGTTTTTGATCTGTTATTCTGAATTTTTTCTCAACTGGAGTAGAGCTTCTTCAGCAGCTTTTACCTGGCCGGTCCCAAGGTAGCATTTGGCTATTTTTTTTAAAATGTTCTTATTCTCAGGCAGTGCCATTAAATTTTGCTCATAAGCAGCCAACGCATCATTAAAATTCCCACCGGCCAGTAGGTTGTCACCTATATTTTCCCAATATCCGGCATATTTCCTGTCCAGACGTACAGCCTCACTCAGTGAAGCGACGCCGCTATCAAAATCATGAACGGCAAAGCAAACATCAGCTCTCAAAAGGTGGTATTCCGGATTGTTTGAAACATAGATAAGCATTTCGTTAAATATATTCAGCGCAGGTTTCATTTCCCCGTCAACCACCAACATATTCCCATACCATTTAAAAAATAATGCGCACAAGTGATTTCCCAGCGCCCTCCGGACAACAGAATACGTCATAATATCCCTGCACCAAGCCTTTCCCAAATTACGTGCAATTTTCCAGTTGTCAGACATGCCTTCCCTTTCAGAAACAGCCGTTTCAATGGCTTGAATATCAACCGTTGCCGATTCTGTAAGCTGTTTGATAAGCTGAGGATGCTGCCCACCACTGTATCTTAATCCTTTGATCAACATCCTTCGGGTTGTATTCTCATCTTTACCGTTAAAAAAATCGGCATGCCCAATATATGAATCGCCCAAATCCATTCTGAATTGTCGAATCCGTTTTTCAAATTTTGAATCTTTTTTCTCAACAGTTCTGAAAAGGTTTTCAGCCTCTTGAAATTTATTTTTAAGCAAACTGAGACATCCCCTGTAAAACCATAAAATCAGTGAATCCTTCAAGTCTTTGTCATATTTTTTACAAACCGTTTCAAGCAACGCATATTCACCATGGGAAAAATAATGTTGCATCAGAGTCAGGACGTCATCCTTTCTCGATTTACTGTGACTGAGTTTTTTTTGAATTTTCTGCTCGACTTCAATAAAACGGATCAGCTTTGGCAATTCTACAGAAAAATCCTTTAACTCAACTTTACGGATCTTGTTGATATAATTAAGTCGCTCAAGGCTTTTAATCATCCAAGCCACATAATTATCAGGATCTCCAGCCAATTTCTCAATGTCAAATTTCTGACGTTCACTTTTCTGAAGCCCGGTCATCGTTACTTCATCTAGAATTCCCCATAATTTTGTATAAGCATCAATCTTTTCATGGCATTTATCAATATCATTCAACTTTTTTTGAAGTGTTAGGGGCAAGTCTGCAAATTGCCGATACCTCTCCCCTTTGTTTTTTTTAAAGATTCTAATTGTTCTTTTCTGAATCGTGTCTGCCTTTTCAATCTCTTTGAGCAGGCTTTTGGCATCTTTGATAAATTGCTCATAATTTTTCACAAAAACATCCGGATTCAATGGGGGGGATACTGCATTAGCGATCTTTGCCCCAATATCCATTTTGTTCTGACAATAGGTCCGGATCACCTCTTCAAGATCCATGGGCTCAGTACCTTCGATTCTCGCTCCCTGGAATGTGGCGTTGATATAAACCCCGGGATATTTACGAATCAGATCTTCAAAATAGAGTTTAAAATTAAGCATTTTCCGATCCGTGGGCACTTTCCCACCATTGATCTCTTCTACCCAGATCATATCCCTTGATTTCAACAAATTTTGAACGGCTCTGTTCTGGTTCAAAGACGTATGAAGGGCATGACTAGCGCCCGTTGTATAAGACAAATCCTGCCCCACAAAAACAATGGGTGAGCATCCCATTAAAATGGCTGCGACCAGGTTAAGGTGTGCCACTGTTGACGCTCCGCCAGTGGGTAGGGTTCCGTTCATCATCTGCATCAACCAGAATTCCATATTCCGCCCCGCAAATGTCCAGAATATTCTCTCAGGGGAAAACATTTTTGATACTTTAGGCGCCACCCAGCAGGAGGCAATCAATGACGTATCAGATACGTGAGGCAAGGCATCGGCAAATTTTTCATAAATCAATTCATAAGGATCGATAGCCGTCATAAAATCCGGGCTGATCCCGTTCGAAACAAGGGCCGGTAAGACTGAATCCACGGCCAGGATTAAAGCATTATCTTTTACCTCTTTTAGAAATTGAATATTCTTGTCCAAAGATGGGCCTCCAGCCACTAGAATGGCCGGAAAACCTTTGAATTGACCCATCAAATCCTGGACGATACAGTTATGATACATCCCAAGCATATTCTTTACCCGGTTTTGGGTATACACCTTACCGCCACCAAGAAGTGCACCACCACCCAAATTGTATTGATTTGCACAGGCAAAAACTTCCTTGCTGAGTGTTTCGTAGGCCTTCTGATCCAAGGAAAATGTCGGTATGTGCTTTAAGTCATGAATATTTTCCAATTGAAGTGCCAGATTCGCCGGTGAAAGAACGGCTTCAATGTCAGGTTCCGGGTCCAGACTCAGGATCAACCGGGGATCGGTTAGCATTTCCGTCAAATCCAAATGTCTCAAACCCGCATCAAAGGCATCTGGAGAAAGATCAAATACAGCCAAATATCGGATATTGTTTCGCCGTTCTAATATAGCTGCCGGTGTATAGCCCAAACCCATTCCAATCAGCAAAACCACACCGTCTGCATCTTCGGAAATCATCTCCAAAAAAAGAGGGATCTCTTTTTCAGGGTCATTTTTATCATGAAGAAAATGAACACGACCATCGGCTAACCTGACCATAAGATTGGCTTTTCCTTCATGGGTAAAAAAAACCTCTGTTTCAAAAGAGGGGGTATAGTTTTTCATCTTTTCCCAAAGGTCTGGGCGGTACTTTTTGAGTACTGCCATATTGATGTCATAATAATTGGATTCCTGAATATCCATCAAATCACTCCCGGCTGAGTTTATCCGTTGAAACTCCTGTAATCTTTTGTAACAAAGTCTCTCATAAAAACCAACAATACCATAATTTTTTCTCCTGGCTATTTTTCCCACAAGCAATATATAGGCCACACTTATCTTTTATTTTTTTTCTAAAGTCCTCATAGAAATTGCCGATTCTTAATTTTAGTTCGATTGTGATGATTTTCACACAAAATGAACGAAAAGGCGGTGATAGTGAATAATTTCATCGATTTGAAAAACACAATCACCAAAAGCAGTATAGCAAGTCCAGGGAAAGGATTCCCGGATTTCAAACAAACTACATGGAGGTTTAACTATGGCCCTTAGAATCAACACCAACGTGGCGGCATTAAATGCCCACAAAAACATGATCAGCAATGACAACATGCTTTCCAACTCTCTGGCAAAGCTTTCATCCGGCCTACGAATCAACAAAGCCGCAGATGATGCTTCCGGCATGTCCATTGCCGATTCACTGAGAGCTCAGTCAATGGGGCTGGGACAGGCAATTAAAAATGCAAATGACGGTATCAACATCGTTCAGACGGCAGATGCCGCCCTTGCAGAGTCTATTAATATTGTCAATATCATCCGGACCAAAGCCATTCAGTCTGCCCAGGACGGCCAGACCACGGTTTCCCGATCTGCGATTCAGGCTGACATTGACAAACTAATGGAACAGCTCGATAATATTGCCGAAACAACAACTTTTAACAACCAAAAACTATTATTTGGCAACTTTACGAATAAAAAATTCCAGATCGGTGCATACTCAGGGGAAACCGTCAATATCTCCATTGCCTCATCACAGTCCAACAAAATGGGGCATGTAAAATCAGGACAGCTCAGTGTTGTAAACGATGCCGCCGGAAAGGTTGAACTGAGCATATACAGTAATCTGCAAGACAGGGATTTTCTCATCGAATCCGTAGATCTGCAATATAACAACAAATCCGAAAACGGTATCGGCAGCCTGGCAGATGCAATCAACATCCAGAGCGGCGCACTGGGAATTAACGCAACCGCTATTGTAACATCCACAACCCAGTTGACTGTTGCGGCAGGAACAACAGATTCCGGTTTCAAGATAAACGGTGTTACCATCGGTGTCATCCCGGATGTTTTGGACAACGATTCTGACGGTGCACTGGTTAAGGCCATCAACCTTAAAAGGGCCCAACATGGTGTTGTGGCCAGCACTGAGAACGGATATCTTTCACTGACCTCGACCGATGGAAGAGCAATCAAAGTTGATACAGGGGGAGCCGGTACCGAAGCTGTTTTAAGGAACACTGATATGTCGACATTCGGTTACCTGCAATTAAACCAGCAGGGATCGGCTGAAATTGTTGTTTCCAATATCGGCGGAGGGAGTTCTATGGCCCTGACAACCGACCTTGAAGTGGCCCAGGATACAGCAGCCACAACAGGAGATGCCACCATCACCGCCGGTTCCACACTGGCAGCCGGTTCTATTCTCGGCGCAGGCTGGGCAAGTGATCAGGATATTACAGGAACCCAATTCCAATCCGATGTCACCACCACCCAGACATCAACCCTGGAATCCGGAACCACGCTTGGTCTGAACTCAATCTTGGGTACTGGCACCGAGATTGCCGCAGGTAGTGAATTTAAAGGCGATGGACAGGTGGAAGAGATATTGAACACCACCGGATCCAACACCATTGCCAACGGGTCTATACTAAAAGCAGGTTCTATTTTGCTTGCAGCTGCCACAGAAGCCATTGACGCCACCATCACGGTTGACGAAACCAACAGCACCACCGGTTCCGCCATCCTGAGTTCCGGATCGACACTCGCCACCGGTACAGTTTTGGCTACAGGCCAGAATCTAGGCTCCGGCCTTTCCGGCTTAAGCCTTACCATTAACGCCACCGGTACGACTACGAGCACTTCAGTGGTCAGTTGCGGATCTACCCTGGCAGCAGGAACTGTATTGGCTGCGGGACAGAATCTGGGCTCCGGTCTTTCCGGTTCAAGCCTTACCATTAATGCCACCGGTACGACTACGAGCACTTCAGTGGTCAGTTGCGGATCTACCCTGGCCTCCGGTACAGTGCTTGCCGCCGGCCAAAACCTGGGCTCCGGTCTTTCCGGCCAAGCATTAACCATTAACGCCACCGGCACTACAACAGCCAATTCAATAATCAGTTGCGGATCTATCCTGGCCTCCGGCACAGTGCTTGCCGCCGGCCAAAACCTGGGCTCCGGCCTCTCCGGTCAAGCATTAACGATTAATGCTACAGCGGCTACGACAGGCACGTCTGTCATCAGTTGCGGGTCCACTTTGGCCGCCGGTACAGTATTAGCCGCTGGCAGTAACCTGGGTTCCGGATTATCCGGACAAACCCTTAAGATTAACGCTACCGGCCCCACCACAGGCGCCTCTGTAATCAGCTGTGGATCCACATTGGGCATTGGTACCGTTTTGGCTGCAGGCTCTTCAACGACCTCCGGACTTGGCGGAACCATTACTATTGGCCAGACCACAACCAGTCAAATTTCTACCCTGGCAACAGGTTCAATTCTCAAAGCCGGGACGACTTTCGGTGCTGGTAGAACCCTGGGTTATGATGTTACCATTGAGGCTACAAATGGCACCACAACAGCAGGCGGTACTTTGGTTGTAGGATCCACACTGAAGGCTGGAAGTGTGCTTGCGGCAGGATCATTCGTAAATCAGGATATCACAACCACCACCGGAACCATCTCTGCGGGAACAACGCTGACAAGTGCCGTGACCCTGTCCGGGGATACCGTATTGTCAAACAGTACTTCAACATTAGGTACAGGTTCCACTTTGGCAGACGGCACGATTCTGAAAGCCGGTTCTTCAGTAAATGCAGCAATCACCACCAAATCAGATATTACTGCGACAGGCACTATTACACTGGCAGCAGGGGATATCATTGGGCAGGGAAGCTCCATAACCGCGAACTCCGTTATCGGCGGTGATGCGACCCTGACCCAAGCGTATGCCATGACTGTGGGTGACGAAGCCTACACGTTGAAAGCAGGCTCTTCTCTTGGCCAGGATTCTCTTATAAACGCAAATATCGGTGAAACTGCCAGAACCAAGATTGAAGCGGACATTACTTTGGCCAGCAGCGTGAACATGACGGTTGGCAACGAGGCATATACACTGCTCACAGGATCTTCCCTGGGGCAGAACTCCGTCATCAACGCAAATATCGGTGAAACTGCCAGAACCAAGATCGAAGCGGACATTACTTTGGCCAGCAGCGTGAACATGACGGTTGGCAACGAGGCTCTTACACTGCTTACAGGAGCCTCATTGGGACAGAATTCTGTCATCAATGCAAATATCGGTGACGATGCCAGGACTCAGATTGGTGCAGATATCACTCTGGCCAACAGCGTGACCATGACAGCTGCAAATAACGAAATCACCATAAATGCAGGTGCATCTTTTGGCAATGGCACGATTATCAACGCCAATGTTGGAAATAGTGCACGCACCCGTATCGGTACGGACATCACCCTTTCCACCGGTGTTGTTATGGACGTTTCTAATGACGGTTTCACCGTTAATGCCGGTTCTAAATTCGGCCAGAATTCCATTCTGACTACCGGGAGTACCACAGGTGGTGCCAGCGTGACCCTGCTTGCCGATGCCACATTCACGGATGCAACCACCCTGGATGCCGGATCCAGATTTGCCGGGAACAGTACCCTGGCTTCGGGATCTATCGTTACCAGTGACGCCACTCTGGCAGCCGACATGACCCTGGGCGGAACCATGACCTTTGAGTCTAAATCCACTCTGGCATCCGGCTCCACGATTTCCGCCACTTCCGGCACATCAATCAAACAAGGTTCTGTGATTGGCGGGGATGCCACTCTGCTCAACGGCATTACCCTGAACAATGACATGACGCTGAAAGCCAACTCTGTTATTGCCAGGGATTCCGCACTGAAAGACGGATCCGCCATTGCCACAGATATTATTCTGAAAAATGATGAAACCGTGAGTGCGGACACCGACATGAAGCTGAAATCAGGTTCCATCATGAAGGCCGGTTCGACAATTGCCGAAGGGACCCTTGTAACCACCAGCTTCACCGGCACGGACGGCAACACCTATGCAGCTGGTACTATCATGAGCACCACTGCAACCACGGCGTCAGATCTGACTCTGACTGCGGATATGACCCTGCAAAACGGATCCGTGATTAAAGCCGGTTCCACCTTGTCCGCCAATACGGACGCAGCAGGCGCAGACACAACCATCGGTGAGACCACACTGAGCAAACTCTCTGATGTGGATGTCCTGAGCCAGGAAGGGGCTCAAATTGCCATATCCGTTGCTGAAGCGGCATTGCAGGATCTGGATAAAATCAGAGCGGATCTGGGTTCGGTTCAGAACCAGCTTGCATCAACCATTGCCAACATTACGGTGACCAAGGTAAACGTCCAGGCGGCGGAATCTTCAATCCGTGATGTTGACTTTGCCGAAGAATCTTCCAACTTCACCAAACTGCAGATCCTGGCGCAGGCAGGAACATTTGCAATGGCCCAGGCCAATGCAAGTGCTCAGAACGTGTTGAGCTTACTCCAGTAACATAAACCCATAATCAGTTTACCTGGTTAATCACCGCCTCCCGTCAGTTTTTGCCGGGGGGCGGTTTACTTTTAAAATAAAACCTAATGTTTTCTCTGAAACCATCCGATATTTAATATTAGATCTAACTATTGGATGTGCATGTTTTTTGCATACTATCTGTCTGATGATAGAAATGAATAGTCGGAAAGGAGAATAAAATGGCATTGGGATCCATTACAAGCTTAGGTGTGGGTTCGGGATTTGAGCTTCAGGATATCCTTGACAAACTAAGGCAGACCGATGAAATTACGGTCAATTTAAAAAAGGCCGAAAAGACCCGGCTTGAGGCGCAGGTAACCGAATTCGACAGTATCAACGCCAGGTTGATCCAGATGAAATCCAGCGCCCTTTCTCTGTCCCTTGAATCCAATTTTCTGGAACGGTCGGCAGGGGTTTCAGATGAAGAGATTATCTCGGCTGATGTGATTTCTGGCACGGAACTGTCCTCCTATAACATTGATGTAAAACGCCTGGCGTCCAAAAGTTCATTCCAGAGCATCGGGTTTGAAAAACAGGACTCTATTTTTTATGCAGCCCCGGTTTTGGAATTTACCACACCGGATGAGCCGGTGGTTACGGAAAAAACAATCCTGGCGTTTACCATCGGCCAAGGGGAGGAACAAAAAAATATCTCTGTCGATATCGCGGCAGGGTCCAACCTTAAAGAGATCGCCAAAGCCGTCAACTCGGCAGCGGACAATCTGGATGAGGATGGAAACGCCTATGCAAAGGCAACTGTGGAATTCCGTGCAGATGAAGAGAACCCTGGTGCAAGCAAATATTATATCCGCCTTGCCGCATCAGATGAAAATTCCCTGAACGACAACCGGATTTCGGTTTCACAGGGTGCAGATTTGGTTGCACCTGATTTTGTATCCTCCTATAAAACCGGTACCGACGCAGATCCGGTTTACATTTCCGTTCCCCATGGCGCCACTGCCCAGGATCTGGTCTCCCTGATCAACGAAGATCCAAACAATACCGGGATGACAGCCTCCCTGATTGAAGACGGTACGGCAGAGAATCCGTACCATATTACGCTGACGGCAAAAGAATCCGGTGAAGATAATCGCATCGAACTCGAATCCAACTTGAGTTCGGTAATGACGGAAAAACAAGGGGCCGAAACCTCTTTAAATGCCTCGTTCAGTATTGACGGAATTGACTATCAACGGCAGAGCAATGACGGGTTGGAATCTTTGATACAGGGGGTTACCCTGAATCTGAATAAAGTCGGAGAATCCCAACTGACCATATCACCTGATTTAGACGATATGAAAGAAAAGATAACCCAATTGGTTGATACCTACAATGAATTAATCCAGGACATCAGTTCAAAAATAAAATATGACAGTGATGAGGAAAAAGACGGGGTTTTGTCTAATTCGAGTTCCGCTAAAGCCCTTACTTTTGAACTTTCAGCCCTTATTGCAACCGATGTCAACACCAAAACCGACATCACCTCATTATTGGATCTGGGTATCGAATCAAACCAGGACGGCACCCTCAATCTGGACTCAAAAAAGCTGGATGCGGCATTTTCCGCTTCCATTGACGATGTCACCCGGCTCTTTATCGGAGACGAAGATGCGGAACTCAAAGGACTGGGTGATATTTTAAACGACAGGTTAACGGAACTGACACACACTTCCGGTCTGATAAACGGGGAAAAATCTGCCGCTGAGGGAAAAATCAGCCGCTTGGAAACCAATATCGTGGTTGCGGAAGAACGGTTGGACAAACGGTATGAAATGCTTGCCCTGCAATTTGTCCAACTGGATGCCTTTATCGGAACCATGAACACACAATCACAATACCTTACAAGCGTCTTTGATGCATTTAACAATTCTCAAAACAATTAATTATTTAAGATTAAGACAGAAGGAGACAATTAATGTCAGCCGCTAAAAGTATGAACACTTATTTAAACAACCACTATGAAGGAATGACGCCTGAAAAGCTGATTCACATGTTGTATAAAGGCGCCCTTGACCACCTGGCTTGTGCAAGGGAGGGGGTTGTCGAAAAAGATCCTAAAAAACGCGGGGAACATTTAAGCAAAGTTATCTCCATCATATCGGAACTGAATACCAGCATCGACCCCAAAGCGGATGATGAATCGACTCAATTTTTAAGAGGGTTATACGCCAGTATGCTGGCGGAGCTACCCAAAGTCTCCATTACCAATGATCTGAAAACCATAGACCTTACTCGGTCTTACCTAGAGAAATTAAATGAAATCTGGGAGACCCAGGTATTGAAAAAAACAAATCAGACCCCAAAAAACCGTGTTAAAAAAAGACCGGTTTCTTATGGCCGTGGATATGAATCAGGCAGCGCAGGCGGTCCCAAATCAATTTTTGCCTGAAAAGAGAGAGTGCCATGAAAACACCGTATAAAAAACTCAACCAGACCCTGAAAGAATATAAATTATTGCAGGACAAACAATCGGCTTGTTTTGAAACCGAATTGCTGCCGGATATAAAAACGTTAAACTTTGAAAGGACAAAAGTATTCGCCTGTTTGAAAAATGAACTTGACCACTTTCTAAACATGCGTCATTATGATGGAAACTGGGCGGAATGCCTGGTGTTTTATCAGACCGAACTGGGCATAATAATGGCAAAGGATCAAATCCTTAAAAAGGCCATTGCCGGTTACAGGGATGAATTAAGACAGCATATGTGCGACACCAGCAAACAGAAGACAGCGATTCACGGATATGCCCGAACCACCCGATTAACCGACAGACAAACGATACGTTTTTCAGGATAGGAGGAAAAACCATGAATGTTAACACTGTAAAAGCCGTCACAGACACGGTACTTTCAGGGCCGCCCCTGACTGAAACAGGGGCTGGAAATGAAATAAAAAATACACCGCGGGATCAAGAAGCGGATGTTGAAAAAAAACAAAAGGAACAGAGCGCACCTCCGGCGGAAGAGCTCAAAGAGCTGGCCGATACATTGAACGATTACATGGATGATCTTCAGACCAATCTGGGATTTTTCATCAATGAAGAGTTGAACAATGAGGTCATTGTAGAGATTAAAAACAGAAAAACCGATGAACTGGTAAAACAGATTCCCTCTGAAGAGATGGTGGCGATCCGGGAAAAAATGGCCGAATTAACCGGACTGCTTCTGGATAAAAGCGTATAGTTATTCTTTTCGCCGGAGTCTTATTATCCCTGCTCAGTAAACAAACTTAATAAATTTTCAGCCCGGATACTCGCATTTTTAATTGAAAAATTAGCTGTTTCCTGAAGTATTGTTATCTTGGAATAATTGAGCATTTCCTCTGACAAATCAACATCCCTGATGGATGACTCCGACGCATACAGATTAATCTGGTTGGCTGTTATCCCGGCGATTGCTGAAGATAACTGGTTGTGAACCGAGCCGAGTTGTGAACGAAGATGACCCAAGTCTTTTAATGCTGCATCCGCTATCTCTATCGCATCCTGTGCCTCGTTACCGGACAGGACCTGTATATCCGACAATTTGGAAATTGCCAAACCGTTTAACCGGGTATTAACCGACTCTTTTTCCAAATTTACATTAAGAATGCTTCCGGCTGCGATCCTTGAACCGGATTCAATGGACATGGGCCAATCGATCTGGGTGCGCTCAATGGTAATGGTGTCTTCTAGAAACGTACCGGGTCGGTATACATCACCCGTAACGGAAACAATCTCATTGGTTAAAAAAGTTCCTTGGGCGATGATGCTGCCCCCTTTTAATACAGACCCTTTACCCAGACTCATTTGAGTGCCCTGGGGAACCTCTTCCGTTAAAAGGGTTTGTATGGTTCCACCAATACTAGATCCATTGCCGAGTAAAGAATCGGCTCCGAGTTCAGAACCCTTTGCCATATAAAAATCATCTATAAGCATTAAATCTCTTGCCAATCGGGCTTCCCCCCCTACCCGTGTCCCGGCAATGATTTTCGAATCCGCCCTGTTTGCAATCACTGATGTCTCATCCAAAACAGTGTTTTCACCAATGGTCATATGTTCCAACAGCTCAAGTTTTAGATATATAGATGTCCCTCTTTCCAGCTCAGTTCCGTTTCCAAGCTCTGACCCCTCACCAAGTACAAGATCCGTGGCAAGGGTCATATTACTAGCCAGGCGAACGGACTCCTGAAGCACCATGGAAGAGATCAGCTCAGCATCCGCCCATATAAATGAATTATACTTAATCTGACTCCCTGATCCTAACTTTGAACCGGTCGTCAAAGTCATATCCGCATCAAGCAACATTCCCGATGCCAGGATTAATTCATCTTTTGCTAAAAGGCTGTTGTTTTCAAGTAGGCTGCCGGTTGCAATTGTAGAACCCGATGCAAGAGTCATTGTATTATTGAGGACCATTCCTGAAATAAGAACGGTATCATCCGCCCCTATTGTCGAACCGTCATGGAATACCGAGCCTGAGGCAATATCGGAACCGATCTCAACATCCATATTTGTAATCACACTCATGTCTGATGCCAGCACGGCATCATCCGGCCCAATCACAGAACCTGAATTCAGTCGGCTCAAAGCAGAAATGGTTGAACCGGTAGTCAAAGTCATTGCACCTGCCGTCAAAGTCATTATTGACGATAACGTTGCCAGGTCCGGGCCGATCTGGCTGTTGATTCCTAAGGTACTTCCATTAAAAATGGTTGACCCCGTTCTCAAGGTAAATGCCCCGGTAATATTCATATCAGAAGCCAGAGTCACGCTGTCGCTACCGATGACAGTTGTTGCAGCAAGACTACTGTTAGAACCGATTGTGGATCCGGTCGTCAGGGTCAGCGCACCGGTTACATTCATGTTCGAGGCAAGGGTGGCTTTGTCCGCGCCAATGACCGATGTGGCAGCCAAGGTACTGTTCCCGGCAATGGTTGAGCCGACGGCCAGCGTCATGGGGCCTGCAAGATTCGTCATATCAGAGGCCAAGGTGGCTTTATCTGCACCAATGACGGAACCGGTTGTCAAGCTGCTGCCCCCGGCAATACTTGAGCCGACCGTTAAAACCAGTGGGCCGGTCAGATTGGTCATATCGGATGCCAAGGTGGCTTTATCCGGCCCGATAACGGAACCGGTTGCAAAGATACTGTTGGCTGCAATTGTTGCTCCTGTGGGTATTGTCATAGCAGCCGTTGTATTTAGATTCGCACCGAGAGTCACCCCATTCGGACCGGTATTGGAATCGGTTGCCAGGATGGATCCGTTGGCAATAGAACCGGTTTGAACAGGAAAATTCTGATTGATATCCGTTGTTACATCCGCACCCAATGGTGCACCTGTGCCAAGGATATTCCCTCCTGTTGTACTCAATGTAAATCCGGCTTCGAGCACCGTACCTGCCCTGAGCACGGTTCCGGCACCGAGTGTGATAACATCTCCCGGCGTTCCGGTTGAACCCACCGCTCCAATGGTTGCAGCCCCTTTTATGATTGTTCCCGTGGAAAGAAAAGACCCAGTTATAAGTGTTGAGCCGTTAGCCACCGTATAATTACCTGTTGTGTTGATGGAATTCACAACTGCCGAATCTGTGAGATTGGTGCCGGCACCCAGAATGGTTCCGGTTACAAGCGTTGAATTGTTGCCGATAGTATAATTTTCCGTGGTGTTAGGAACGGCGTTGACCACTGCTGTATCCGTCAAAACCGTGTTATCTCCCAACACTGAACCTGCCCGTAATGTGGAATTATTGGCAATGGTATAATTTTCCGTTGTATTGGCGACCAGATTTACCACAGCCGCGTCTGTTAAAACGGTATTATCCCCTAAAACGGTATTGGTTCTTAAGGTGCTCCCATTGGGAACAATGAGGTTCCCTGTCAGATTCACGGCATTGACCACAGCCGGATCGGTTAATGTTGTATTGGTGGATAAAATAGAATTAGCAGTCAGGGTGCTTCCGTTGCTTAGAGAATAATCCCCAGTGATCGGTCCGATTGTATTTACCGTTGCCGCCCCAGTAAGAATGGTATTGGCTCCAAGGACAGAATTGGATGTAAGATATGAGCCATTGGCCATTGTGTAATCACCCGTTGTGCCTGCAATTTGGTTGACAACGGCATTTCCTCCCAGAGTTGTTCCATTCACCAGCATGGTATTTGTGGCAAGGGAGGAACCCGCAGTCAGGGAGTAAACCCCTGTAGTGGTATTAATATTGCTTACAACAGCGTCACCTTGCAGGACAGTGCCTGAGCGGATAATTGTTCCGGCAGTCAATGTAGTGCCGGTGGTGATTCGCCCTTCTCCGTCCAAAGGGCCTGTTTGAGTAACCTTGGCAGTACCTTGCAGCACACTGCCCGAGGCTAATAATGATCCTTGGGAAAGGACCGAGTTCTGTCTGACGACGCTGAGGTCCGTTGTTTCATCTGTTGAGGCAATCGTTCCATCTCCCTTAAATAGGGTACCGGCACTGACGATGTTCCCGGCCAGCAATTCCGTTCCTTTCCCGAGAAGGCTATTTTTTGCAAGTACTGACCCGTTTTTTATAAGGCTTTCCGCATCGGTACTCCCCTGACCGGCCACCGTAATTCTGTCGCTGATTTCATTTTGAGTCAACAAAATAGACGTTTGAGCGAGCATAGAACCTTTGGGTAAAATCGTCTGATCTGAAATATGAATATCATTCTGAAACTGTGTCCCATAAAGGGTTTGATCTGTAATCCAAGGGTAATTTAAATACGTATTCTTAGCAAGAATACTTCCTGCCCCAATTTCCGCTGAGGTAGTCATTGCTGCAGTTTCGGCTAGTCCAATGCCCTTATCAGAAACAGATACGGGTTTCCCTTCTCCTATATTTCGGATGTCAAAATCCACGGAGCCGCGTGCCTTAAGCCGTAGTCTTCCGAATGTACTCAGTTCGGTCCCTTTAAACACGGGGCCAAGCTCTTCGCCGGTTTCCACTTTGATGCCCCGGCCGTCAACAGATGTCAGGGTCAGCCGTCCCCCATTTTCAATGGAGGCCAACACACCATGATTAGGCGTTCTCAAATTGATTGCTTTGACCAATGCCCCATTCGAATCGTTCTCAGAGACGGCGAATCCTCCTATTTTGACACCGTTAATCGAAAAATCAGGAGAAGTAAAACCGGCTCCGATATTCAGATCTGTTGTAGAAATAACTTCAGAAACAGCCCGAACCCCTGTTTCATCAGAAGATCGATTGAATAAATCGGCCAGACCGGCCAGACTATTTTCCACGGAATTATCAAATGCAAGATTGACCGCCTCGATTTCAATAAAACGATTTGTTTGTCGACTCCTAATTCCCAAGTGAAGGATACCTTCCTTAGTACTGTCCAGTGAAAGTTCCCCTGTGGTAATATGCCCTATTTTATCAATAGTCGCCGCACCAATGGACAGGTTCAGCCGTTCCCCGGAAAAGGCGCCGATCTGTACAAATTTATCGGTGAACCCGCCGGATAAAAGCTTCTGCCCGTTGAACGAGGTGGTCCTGGCGATCATATCAAGTTCTTCCAGCAGCTTTTGAATATCTGCCTGGATCGCCTTTCTGCTGGTAACGGTCTGCCCGTCCTGGGCTGCCTGGATGCTTTTTGTTTTTACGATGTTGATAATATTGACGGCCTCTTCGAGCGCGGCATCTGCAATCTGGGTAATGGATATGGCATCGTTTGCATTCCGGATGGCCTGTCCCAGTCCCCGGGCCTGGGAATGGAGCGAGTCGGCAATGGACATCCCCGAACTGTCGTCGGCTGCTTTATTAATTCTGAGCCCGGAACCGAGCCGTCCAATGGATGCCGTACTTTTTGCCTGATTTTTATTCAAAAAGAGACTCGAGTTCAGCGCAGATATATTTGTATTGATACTGAGAACCATCCGGGTCACTCCGCGGGTTGTCTGGAAATCGCCTTTAATACGTCATATTGATGGGAGTAGTCTGAATCGCAGATGGCCATCTGAATCACTTCCTTTGTCTTGAGATTAACCACCAGCGGCCCCATGAGATTGGCCGTTATGCTCTTTTCCTTTTCTTCTTCCTTGATATTGATCACCACAAAAAGCAGCAACTCTTTAGATGTCACCCCTTTCCAGGCCCGGCTCTGGATGAGTGGGTTTAAATCCACCTGGTAATCGGGTTTAAAAACTTTTGGGTTCATTACGATCAGGGCGAGATCCGGCGTTTCAATGGATTGAAACCAGCAAAAAGGCGCTGTTTTTGGGTCTTCAAGCAGTACAAACCGCTCAAATCCTGAAAACCCGGGCAGGCCTTCGGGCATGCTCAGGATTTTCTCTTTA
This sequence comes from Desulfobacula sp., assembly GCA_028280105.1. Lineage (GTDB taxonomy): Bacteria > Desulfobacterota > Desulfobacteria > Desulfobacterales > Desulfobacteraceae > Desulfobacula. The sequence continues at coordinate 34,905 of JANQML010000020.1, forward strand.
TCAATCTCAACTTCCCCAAATTTTCTGGTATTAATTTTCAAACCATTTACTCCTTTGAAAGCGTATTTTTTAACAGATCAACTGCCTCTGAAATCTCTTCTATCTCTTTTGAGGCGGATGCAATATTTTCATTTTGTATCTTTTCAAAGACTTCCATTCTTAAAATGTTGACATCCCGGGGTGCTTTAATGCCTATCTTAACGGTGCTGCCCTCAATCTCTAAAATACTGACAACAACATCTTTTCCGATCATTATTTTTTCATCTAGTTTCCTGGTAAGAACAAGCATGAATTAAATTTTTCCTATCTTAAATAGTCAACAAGGCTTAAGCTAAGCACCTTTGAAGTGGAACTCAAGGCGGCCTGGTATGCGGTTTCAATATTTTTCAGGTTCATGATGGACTCGATCATATCGGCATCCTCAATATTGGACCGCCTCTCTTTGAGTGTAAAACCGACTTGGGCGTTGATATTTTCCCTGACCACCAGGCGGTTGTACTTCATGCCCGCATCAACGATCAGTGATGTTGTATTATCATAATGCGTGTCCAGACGGCCGATGGTCTTTCCGATACCGTCTCGATCATTATCGGCTAAATATTGTTTCAAATCAATCAATGTATTAAAAATACCCCATTCCACCTCTCTGTTGCTCTGTGCGGGACTGTATATATCGTCATCAGGATCAAATCCGAGGATGGTGCCGATGGTCTGGCCCGAGCCCCCTTCCGATGCCGGGGCGTTATCTCCGGATTGCCAGACCAGCTGGAGTTCATCTAATTTTACACCATCTTCTTTTATGCTGAACCGTTTGGTCTGGCTGTCCCACGATACCGAATAATCTATAATATTACCATTGGCACGGGACTCGGCTTCAAGTGCCTCTTCCACTTCCTGGGCCAGTTCATCGTGACTGGTGTAAGTTTTCTGTTCAATGGAGGCCGTTAAAAATCCGGCCCTTCCCTGCCCGCCGGCAACAATCTCTTTAAAGTCGATTTTATTGTTGGTTCCGTCAATCACGATATTGACGACATCTTCATCGCTTTCAGAGAACCGGACGCGGGTATCGGTAATGCTTGACAGACCCAGCTGTTGAGCTGCATTGGATCCGGAATAATCACCTGTCTGCCACAACAGATCAAATCCCTTAATACTTGAATCGCTGCCCTTAATCATAAAACCGTCATTGCTATCGTATATCACCTCATAGGGTATACTGTTGGGGGATGCCGCTCTCATCTCCGTCTGGATGGCAGCGGCCACCTGGCTTAAATCATTGTAATTTCCCGCCGGTATTTCGATATTCATTTCATTGGAGACGGTTCCGTCAATGCGGATCTCACGAAAGTCGATCCGGTTGTTTGTCGAATCAAACGAGAGCCATGTGGGGGCACTACCGCTGCTGCTCGAATGGGAGGTAGCCCCGGTATCATCCAGGGAGGTATCATAGCCCAGAATATCTCCGATGGTATGCTGATTATTGGCACCGGTGTCCCACAGCAGCTTAAGTTCATTTAACGCCGTTCCGGCGGTTGTCCGGAGAATATCAAAATGGTTGCCGGCCTCATCATATGAGACATCATAGACCACCGTATTCCCGGTTTCCTCGGACACCTTATTCATGGCCTGTTCCAGTGCATCTTCCAGTTCATGCACACTGGTATAGGTTCCCTGGGGAATGGAGGCCTGAAGGGTTGTGGATACGCCAGCCGTATTCACCTCTTCAAAATCGATCATGTTATTGGTGCCATCGATGGTGACAGAGAAAATCGACATTCTCATGGGATCGGTATCGCTATTGAACGGTCCCAACCCGGCACCGGTATCATCCAGCTCCGGGTCATATCCCAGGGTCTCACCAATGGAAGAGGACCGCCCGTCACCGGTGTGCCACAGGAGATTAAAATCCGTTAGAGCCGCTCCCCCGGTCTGCTGGATCGCAAACTGGCTCAGGGCCGGGTTGTATGAGATATTATAATTATACGCAGAAACCGATTCCATGGCTGCCTCAACCGCAGCAGCCAGGTCCGCCATTGTTTCGTATGTTCCGTTTGGGATAATCGCCTGAAGGCTTGTAGACGCCCCCCCGGTGGACTCTGCAAAATCCAGCCGGTTATTTGTATTGTCGATGATGATGGCACTGTGAGGGTATGAAATCGTGTCATCCAGCGGATGATACCCCAGGGTTTGGGCCGAGGCCGTGGTTGCCGACCATTGAATCTCCAGCTCATTTAAATCCGTTCCATTCTCCCGGATATTGAACCGGCTGTTCACGGCATCGTAGGAAACCGTATAATCGATGGTGTTGGCACCGGATGTGGGTGCGGCACTCGCACTTTCCATGGCCTGTTCAATGGCCCGGGCAAGTGCGTCCATATCAGAATATGTGACAGCCGCACCGCTGGTATTAAAATTGGCGGTCAGCGTCTGCTGGAGCCCTGCCGCATTTGTCTCAATAAAATTGATGGTATTGTTTCCGCTGGTTCCAATGGTGATGTCCGTGACAAACGCGGCCTGAAAATCGGACACAGGGGGTGCCTGAACAATATTGCCGCTGTTAAAACCGATATCATGACCCACTGAGGTATCCGTGGTTATGGGTTCAATTTCAAATTCAATATAATCTCCGTCTGCCACCGGTGTATCAAATGAGATCCTGATATCGGTTACGCCCTCGTCATTCAGGGCAATATCAACACCGCGGGATGTACCGGAAAACTCTGTGGGCATCTCATAACCGGGATTGTCCGCCACCCGCCATTTCTTATCTGCCTTGTCCCAGGTGAGGCGAATGGGTGCAGGACCGTCCTCATCAGTTGTACGGATCGTCAATGCACTCTCTCTTACCACATCAACATCAATGTCCATGGGATCGATATCCGATGATCCCTGAATATTGTAGACATATGCATCATTGCCTGAGTCCCACATGAATTCCGTACGAATATACCCGTCATAGCTGCCGTCTTCCCGGATTGAAAATTTTTGTGTGATCTCGTCAAAATCAACCTCATACCGGGCACCGTATCCATGGGATGCGGATTGTTCGTTTAATGCATTTCGAATCACTGTTTCCAGTTCCGATTTTCCATAGGATCCCTGGGGGATGCGGGCTATCAGTATTCTTTCAGACGTATCACCGTGGCCGTTATCCTGCTTAAAAACAATGGTATCATTTGTCGATTTGATCTCAATCTCCTGATCCCAAAAGGTCGTATCCCCGGTCCTGCCCACGGTCACACTGCTCCCCCTGTCCGTTAGTACGTCAAAGGCGGTGGAATTGCCATTATAGAGGACCTTGTTCAACACCCTGTCATAGGTCAGGGCGGCTTTATCGGTATCTGTTCCGCTGAAAATATAGTTTCCGTTGATCTGGGTATTTCCCAGAGAGACAATCAGCTCAATGGCATCATCCACCCGCTGAATGGCCTCTCTTCGTTGTTTTGCTGTGGTTGAGTCATTCGCCAAACCGCTAATATCTTGCTTGTTAAGTTCGACGATGATATCATTGATGCTTCCTAACGCCTCCTCAATACTTCGAATCCAGGATTTTCCCATATTGACGTTTACCGCAGTCTGATCGATGTTTCCCAGGGTGTTGTTTATCGTCAATACCTGGCTCAGCCCTAAAGGATCATCTGAAATGTCATTTAATTGTTTGGTGGTGCTGGCAACTTTGTTTGCATTCTCAAGATCACCGGTCATCAGACCCAACCGATAGGTTGAATTGACATATGTCGAAAGATTGGGAACTCTCATATCATTTCTCCTGCTATCTCATGGAAATAAGCGTATTTAACATCTCATCGGAAACCGTCAACAGCTTGGAAGCGGCTGAGAATGCATGCTGAAATTTCATCAATCTGATCATCTCTTCATCCAGAGATACGGCTGAAACGGCATTTCTCTGTTCCGTGATACTGTTGACCATGATATCGGCAAAATCCTTTGCGTTTTTAATGCTTCGCGATTCAATACCCAAAGAGCCCATCATCTGTGTAAAATACTCGTCAATGGAGGCATTGGCAATACTGGACTCCGGTTCTTCCCCTCTTTGATAGGTCCATATTTTCATCTGCTGTGTGATATGCTGGGCAGCGGCAATCGCCCTTGCATTGGTACCATCCCCTTCGCTCAAATGGCCGGTCTCACTGTCAATTGCCGAAGCGGCAATCAGACGGGTATCCGACAACTTGTCGTTCACTTCCATGGTCATGGCATCGACCCCTTTAAAGAAGGTGTTGATGCCTGCCGCCGCCACCAAACCCGATGCTGATGAATCATTGTCGGAAAAAGCAAATCCGATATCTTCTGAATCATGTTTTTCAAAATCGAATTCCAGATGGCCTGCCCCGGTCACCCGCTCATTAAATTCAATCCGGATGTCTGCCAGGCCATCGCCGGTAAAATCAACACCAAATCCGTCATCATCCCCGCCCTCGGGAATCAGTTGCAGATTCCCGCCGGTGGGGTCATTGGAATAGCTCCAAAAACCGTCTGCAGACCGTTCAAACCGAAGGTCCGAAGCCTTAAAATCAATGGCGCTCCAATCCGTTACAACAATGGAAACATTTGTTTCGTCGAACCCGTTTTCTCCGGAGTATTGTTCGTTTTTCATGGCATGATAGGTTTCGGATGCTTCAAATTTCAACCGGTTGTCCAATGTTGCAACCGCTTTCATACCAAAGGCGTCTTTGTTAAACTGATCGGCAAAAGAATCGATGGTCCAATGCCAGTCAGACAATTTCTCTCCCGTGGGCCGGCCGTCTGTGGTTTCAAACTGCGGCAGGCCGGTGTCACCTGTGGTGATGGTGAACACATCATCCGCCACCAGCGTACCGTCGGCAAAATTCAGTGTCATTCCGTCAACATCCACCACTACGGGAGATTTCGGTGTAAAGGGCGGATCATGGCCTTCGATTGTAAATGTCCCGGTTTCCACACTATTGGTCCACTCAATGACAAGAGGGGGATCATTTCCCGATGGCAGGTGCCCGACTTTTCCGCCTGAAACCACCCTGAAACGATAGATATCATTGATACTGTTGGCCCGGCCCGTTATATGGAAATCAAGGGGATCAGGATTACCCGTTGTATCCGTATTGATCACCATGGTATTTCCGGCAACCAGGCTGCCCTTTGAGATATCAAACGACACCGTCTCAATACCGGATTCGGTAATGACAACCTGACCTTCATCTTCAACGGTAAGCAGACCGGAGGCGCCGGTGCTGATCCCGTCCGTGTTCAGGCGTTCCCACAGGATCGTTCCGGTATCATTGTACAGTGTAGAGGTCGTTGAATTCCGGAAGCTTCTTGCTGGGTCCGCCTCTATGCGGTCATTTTCAGGCTGATTACTTCCCTTTCCCGTTCCGGTCCGAACCTGAATCTCGGCATTGCTGCCAAAACTGTCTGTAAAATTGTCAATGGTGATGGGATCATCCAAAGAGCTGTCTTTAATGACGGAAACGGAAGTGCCGGTTCGGATGACCTGATAATCGGTGCTTAGCCCCGCTGCCAGCTCTGCTTCTATAAGTGTTGCCAGCGCAAGATCAGACGTACCGCCGGCTGAAGTGGTTGAAAATGAAATGGTGGTGCCGTCCAGATCAAACGAGATGGTTTCACCGGCGGCCGTGGATGATGTGAATCCGGTAAACCCGCCATCTCCTCCCAGGGTGATAATCGAACTGCCGACCTTTGCCAGGCTGCTGTCAAACAGCCCGCCTGATCCGGCTCCGGAAACATTGGTTTGAATATTCATACCCGGTTCCATTACCACTGTCAGAGTACCGGTAATCACCGCTGTTTTGTTAACAGCCCCGGCGGTTGACTCATTGATGGTTACCTGGGTGTCCTGGCCGGAAAAAATAAGGTCATCCCCTGAAGTGGTGTCTGCATTGTACCGCGCCGTGTCGTTTGCCGCGGCTGTAAAGTCGAGAATCGAATCGACATTACCCGCATCCGCGGTTGTTCCGGAGAGCGATGTAATGGTGATGGCGGCATCGTCTCCCGAATCGTTGCCCGCATCCCGGACCCGGATGTCCGAACCGTCCGTGCTTCTGATTTTAACGGAGTTGGTGGACGCATCTTTTTCAACCACAAAAGGCGTTCCGGAAAGCGCTTCGGCAATTTTATCGCCGAAAACGGCAGCCAGCTCTGCCTGATCGGTTGTATCAATATCGGACAGATCAACGGAAACAGATGTAGTGCTTGCCGCCGATGTTCCAGACATGGAATCAATCGTAAAGGTAACCACATCACCTTCATTAAAATTGGTAAAATTGCCTAAAGAGATACCGGCATTATCCGTCACATTAAAATCCTGTACCCCCAGGGTTTTTCCGGAACTGCTTTTTATGGTCGAACCGCTGACGACCAGATCATTATCCGCATTGGTGTCATTAATTTTCTCGGCGACCGATAAAAGCGCATCTTCGAATTGTTCCAGAAGCGTCCCGATGGAAGAATCCCTTGTAAAGCTGACCGGTTCGATAATACCGTCCACATACAATGAAAACGACACGATATCTCCATCCTCGGCATTGGTTATGGATCCCGTATTAAATGTTCCTTCGGTTTCAGATGCAAAGGCTTCAACCCCACCGACAGCGTTCAGCGCCTCGGCGACAGATGCGGCAGAGCGCCGGGCATGGCCGCCGCTGTCCCTGACATTAATCACCTGGGTGCCGTCCGGGCCGCCGAAAACACGCAGGGTTTGATCTGCAATGGCCCGGTCCAACGTCATTGCAACCGTAGTTGCAGCACCGGAAGTCAACGTCAATCCCCACATCCGGCCCAGTCCGTCACCATCGGTTTCAGTCACCTCTTTATTACCAAGGACGGCGTCATCAACAACGGTTAACCGGTATTTATACGGCAGTTCACTGGGTGCCCGGCCCTGCCAGTTGGAAATTCTTGCCTCGGATATCCCCATGTCGATACTGATTTTATTATATTGGGTATCACTGGTGCTCGTATCCTCCACCCACATATTGAAATCCTTGGAATAATCAATTTTTATTCCAAAATCAAAACTGGACAGCCAGCGGCTGTCGTCGGTTGAATAATCGCCGGTAATCGGCTCGTCAAAGTAACTGCTCCCGATACCCTGGGAATGCTGGTAGTTGATTGCCCAGATCATCTCCCGTGACAACTCATTCACTTCGGCACGATATTTGGGAATAATGGTATCTCTCATTTCAAGTAACCCGCCGATTCTGCCGCTGGTGATATCATCGGAAATAATCTGTTCTCCGGAAGCTGAATTCTCCCATGCCACTTCTTTCTCCACCATTGTCAAACGGTACATCTCCACCTTTGAAACAACGGTAAAGTTGCCTGCGGCATTCACGGTCACCGTCCCGTCGGAGTGTTCATAGGTAGTGATATCAATCAACTCACCCATTTCATCCAGCAACCGGTTTCTCAAATCCCTCTGATCATTTGCCGTTCGGTTGATCTCGTTTCCTGCAATTTTTCGATTCAGGTCGGCAATTTGTGCTGACAGGGTATTCACCCGCCCCACTGCCGCACTGATGTCCTGGGTAATATCATTTACCATGTCATCCATTTTTAAAACAGCAGACTCAAAATTGGTGGCGATTCTTTCTCCGCTCTCAAAAACAGCGATTCTTTCCGACGGCCCGCCCGGATTAAGAGAAATATTCTGCCAGGATTTCCAGAAGTCTGTCATTGCAACGCTGATACTGCTATCAGAGGTAATATCAAAGAATCCTTCCAAAATCCTCATATAGGATTCCTGCTCGTCAAATGATGCCTGGATGGAGATTTCAGATGTCAGCCGTCTTTCCAGCAAGTTATCCACATTCTGCCGAACCTGCTCCATATCCACACCGGTCCCGAAAAGGAACCCGGCATATTCAGCCGGCGTGCGGTTAAAATGTTCGGCCCTTTGAACGCTGTAGTCGGGATTATTAACGTTGGCAATATTCTGGCCTGTAATGTTCAAACCGTATTGCTGAGCCGCAATCGCCGTTCTCGCTATACTGAGGGTGGAAGATATGCCGGACATGGTTTAAACCTCGGTACTTATTAAACGGATGGGGTTCTTTTGGTCCGATGACTGGCCCGAAGGGTTGTACTGCCCGGCACTTTCCGGGTTTCCGCTTTGAGAAAAAATTTCATCGATCACTGCCAGTGAGTCCTGAACGTATTGTTTATTTGCAGCGGCAATGGTAAAGACTTCTTTTTTGTGCAATTCCACCCCCAGCGCCATCTGCCTTAGCTTTGATTTTGATACCGATGATATTGGCAGCTTTTGTATAAGATCGGAAAGACTGAACGTCTCTTCGTCTCCGACGGGCCCGGCAGAATTTGATTTCAAACTCTTTTTTAACTCGATATAGCCCCGCTCTATATTATGACAGATCTCTTTTTTCTCACCGATGGTTTTCCATAGCGCATCCGAATCCATCTCAACGATCTGCTTTTTTTCCTTTTCAACCACCGATTGAAGGGCTTCATACAAACCCAATTGTTTTTCAAGAAAATCTTCTATTCTGTCGGCAAGTTTTTCCATCTTCCCCCCCTGACAATTGGAGTCCGTTCTTTTTATTAGGAATATTTTTCCTGTTTATGTTGAATCCGCGTCTGTAATGGCTTAATGAGCAATATCTATACCAGTCGCAAGATTCAGCCAGCAGGACCAAATCGCCGGAAAAACACAACAATAAATGGTGATATGAAGGGAAAAAGAGATACCCGATACGACAATACCGGGTTATTCAGAGTCTTTTAACTGGTCATATAGAAATTCTTTGATACCGATGGAAGCCCCTTTGGAAAGGTGATCGGAAAGGTGTTGATCCTGCATGGACCGATAGATATCGGTTGCATTGGTTTCTTTGAAGAGCGCGTTCCCCGGAAGAGAGGTGCGCATGGATTTGAGCATGGTGGTAATCATGATGGACTCAAAACCGGCAGCCGCATCTTTGAGCTTTTTTTCCTTATCCGGATCCAGGCTTTTTTGTTTCACCCGGTCCAGATTGGCTGTGGACAAATTCTGTTTAACAACATCAAAGTCCATCCTGCCTCCGTTTTATATTCCCCCCGGTATGGAGGATTACATGATTTCAAGTTCGGCCTGCAGTGCACCGGCCGCTTTAATACTTTGAAGAATACTGATCAGATCCTGGGGATTGACACCCAGGGAATTCAGACCCCGAACCAGCTCTCCGATGGTGGATGTTCCCGGCAGGTCCATAACCCGTTCCAGTTCAGGCTCGTCCGGATTGTCATTTATCGTCACGGACAGATCCCCATGGGCAATGGCCACCCTGGATATGGTCACGTCACTGCCGATCACCACGGTCCCTGTCTTTTCATTGACCACCACTTTTGCAACCGTATCCGGTATAACGGTCAGCATCTCAATATCGGCGATAAATTCAGCCACATTCTCTTCCCACATATGCTCGGGAATATTTAAATGGATGGCACTGGCATCAATGACTTTGGCCACCCCCTCCCCAATGGACCCGTTAATGGTGTCCGCCATCCGCCGGGCCGTTGTAAAATCCGGCCGTGACAGGGAAAGGATTAAATTGCGTTTACCATCCAGTTTAAAGGGGATCTCCTGTTCAACCGATCCCCCGTTCACCACCCGGGCCACCTGAAGATGGCTGTCACGCGGGTTGGCACCGCTGGGGATGGCCAGGGTCACCGCACCGCTGGCAAGTGCATAGATATTACCGTCCACCCCTTTTAACGGCGTGACCACCAGGTTGCCGCCCTTAAGGCTTGAGGCATCCCCGAGGGAAGAGACTACCACATCGATCTTGTCCCCGATTCGGGCGAACGGCGGTATATCGGCTGTAACCATGACGGCGGCAACATTTCTGACGTTAATATCGGCCTGGTCTACAAAGATATTCATCTTCCCCATCATGTTGGCAAGTGCCTGCCGGGTAAAACCAATTCCCGCCTTATCGCCGGTTCCGTTCAGTCCGACGATCAGGCCGTACCCGATCAGCTGATTGGACCGGATGCCTTTAATGCCGGCAAGATCTTTGATTCTTGCCGCATGGGCGCTGGTAATAAAGCTGCCCATCAATAAAAGGATCACTATCCGGAGCATCAGCGTATTATTTTTTTCTGCATCGTTTACGTTCCTTTTGTAAACGGATCTATTGTATTGCATAAGCAGATCCGTTACCACGGCCATATATTATCGATCAGCCGGACACCCCAGCCGGGTTTCTGTTTGTCTGCAAGCGCCCCTTTGCCATAGTATTCAATCCGGGAATCGGCTAAAAAAGTCGATTTGACCCGGTTGTCGGCAGAGATGTCCTGGGGCCTGATAATACCGGATACGGTGATATACTGGACCTCATTATTGACCTTCATGGCCCGGCGGCCGAACAGGCTTAATGTGCCGTTGGGAAGCACCTCCGTAATCCTTGCTGCAATGGATGCCGTAATATGACCGGATCGGTCACTCTCTGCCTCTCCTTCAAACTCGTTCGTAAAATCGGTTTCTATCAGCCTTGTATTGCCACGGCCGCCCAGGGTTGTGGCAACCCCGCCCAGATTAAACTGAGGCACCCCGATATCCATTGAGGTTTCCCGGGACGCCTCCGTGTTTACATCCATGCCTGAAGAGGTGTTTTCAATGATATCAACGATTACGGTATCCCCCACCCGGGTGGCTGTGGAATCTTCGAACATCGATCCGCCCTGGTTCACCCAAAGCGACCCTTCAGCCGCCCGTTGCGGGGTAAACTGAGGCTGCAGAACCGGTTCGGCCGAAAGGCCTTGGGGAATAACCGGTCCGGTCGCCGTTTCCGGGCGCCCTGCGGCACAGCCCGCAAACCCGAGGCAAAGCAATGCCATCCATAAAAGACCCGTTTTTACCCATGCCGGTGATATCTTCATACTTAATATATAACCTCCACCTTTGATTTGCCTTTTACAATTCCCCGGACCGCTTTTCCGGAGCCGATGTTTTCGACCCGTATCAGGGCATCCTGATGTCCGTTTTCCATACAGACACCGGATGTAACAATCCGGAGCGTCTCATTTTTTACAACCAGGCTAACCACATCCCCCTTTTTAACCAGATAGGGCGCCTTAAAAAAATCATCGCGAACGGGCTCTCCCTTTTTTATGTTATTTTTCAGCTGTTTTCCTTCAATTACCCGAAAGTCCTTAATAAAGGTATGACCCAGGTCAAAAACATTCATTTTTTCAAAATAAAAATCATCCCTGGATACGGCCTGTCCTTTTTTCAGGGGACGCCCGGCCAGAAGAACGGATTCATAAACAGCCACCTGCCCCTTAACACTCAGCCGGTCCGTTTTTACACGGTCAACCGTGAGGTCCAGAAAAAAGGAGAGGCGCCCTTTGCCGTCCACCATCTGCGGCTTGGTTATGTTAAACCGGACCTCACCCCGGGGATAGAGCTCGAGCCCCCGGACGTCAAACCTGAGAATTTCGTAGGATCTATCCGGAAAACGGTTGGCCAGTTGCTGTTCGACAAAGTGCCGGACATCTCTTTCCGAGACAACCTGGCTCATCCGCTTTACATAGATCCGGTCCGGGGATGAAACGGCAACCCGGTCCGGTAAATACCGTTGGCTCCGGATGATGGAAACAATTTTTTTCTTATCAAAGACTTTGATTTCATCGGGTTTGGGTGATGACCCGATCTCCAGTTTTTCCAAAGATTCCGTTATTAAAGGATTGGCCCGGATATCTGATATCTGGCCAAGCATCACGGTATCGGAATTGATCCGGTTGTTTTCCTTGAGCACAATCGTCACAGACGGAGTCAAAACCGGGTTCTCCGATGCATCCATCCGGTCCGGATAAATAATGATCAGTAAGAATCCACTGAAACCCATCCAAAAAAGAGTCAGGAAAAAATTAATATGTCGTCCGAGTATTCCCATATATTATCGTTTTAATCCGGTTGCGGTGCTGAGCATGGAGTCGGCTGTCTGGATCGACTTGGAATTGGCTTCATAGGCCCGCTGACCCGATATCAGGCCAACCAGTTCCTCAACAACGGAGACATTGGACCCTTCAAGAAAATTATTCACCACTGTCCCGGCACCCTCCTCACCGGGGGTTCTTTCAACCGGGTCTCCTGACCCTTCAGTGGGCCGGAACAGATTATTCCCCACGGCAAAGAGTCCTGCCGGATTGATAAAGGTGGAGACCAGTATATTTTCCGTTAAAAGAATATCTTCCTCAGCGCCAAAAGCTGTCAGGGTACCGTCGTCCTGAACCGTTACCGTAATCGTTTCCACGGGCAAAGCGATTTCAGGCTGCAGCCGGTCACCGCCCGGGGTGGTTAAAAATCCTTCACTGTCCAGGGTAAAATTGCCTGCCCGGGTGTAGAGGTCTTCATCGCCATGGGTCACCCTGAAAAAACCATTTCCCTGGATGGCGATATCCAGCTGATTATCGGTCTGGATAAAATCACCCTGGGTAAATAATTTCTGGACACTGGTGGGCTTCACCCCGAAACCGATCTGGATGCCCGTCGGCACCTGACCGCCGCCGGGTGTGGTCTGCCCGGCCACCTGCATGGTCCGGTACATCAGATCTTCAAAATTAGCCCGGGACTTCTTAAACCCGGTTGTACTTGAGTTGGCCAGGTTATTGGCCACCACATCGGTTTGAAGCTGCTGTGCATTCATCCCGGTCGCGGCTGACCACAGGGATCGTATCATATCATTTCTCCTGTAGAATTAACGAAGTGTTCCGACATCATTGACAGCCTTACCGTCCACTTCATCAAATGTCATTATCATTTTGCTAAAGGTCTCGTACATGCGTTGATAGTCAATCATCCGGACCATCTCCTCCACCACAACCACATTTGCCTTTTCAAGGGCCCGGTGCTGTACCGACACCTGGTCCGCAGGGATTTCCAGGGTGGTCTCCCCTTCAAAAAAGAGCAGGTTCTGTCCGTCTCGTTTCAACTGTCTCAGATCATCAAAGGTAACGATATCAAATATATCAACGACTTCGCCGGCAATGGAGATCTCCCCGGCGTGGTTCACGCCGATATCCTGTTCGCCATTCACTGCATCAATGGCAATGGCACCGCCCTGCCCTAAAACCGGATTGCCATTTTGATCCACCAAAATGCCGTTATTATCCAATGTGAAATTGCCGTTCCGGGTATACTTGATCCCTTCAGGGGTGTCGATTTTAAAAAACCCCTCCCCGGAAAGGGCCACGTCAAATGGGTTTCCCGTGGTGACAATGGCACCCTGGGTATACTCCTTATTCATCTGCGCCTTAAATTTATCATCAAAGCTGACGCGATCTTTTTTAAACCCCGTGGTATCAGCATTGGCCAGGTTGTTGGAAACCGCCTCCAGTTTTCTTTCCTGACGCAAACCACCCTGTACGGGCCGGGTCAATTCAAGAATCATATGGTGATCTTCTCCTCAAAGGTGATTGCAGACTTTAACGTCAAAATATCTGTTACTGCGTGTGTTATATGAACCAGTTTGTAATAGGGATATTGCAATATGAATGCCATCGTTATTTTGACGGAACCTGTGGGCCCGCCAAACCGGTTGAATTCCTGAAACAGCAGAAATATAAAGGATGAATAAGAATGAAACCAACTGAATTAAAAGCTGTTTCATAGAAAAACGGGGGAAATGATCAACCGCCCATTCACGGTTGTGTATACCTAACCACCCTGCAGAGGCGCCAAAAAACCAACAGATGCCTTTATTTTTTTTGACGTAAAAGAGAATTTTTTGCCTACCGGTTTTTACCGGATTGGGGATCCTGCCCCGGCATTTGGGTTTATTGGCCTTAAGGCCGTTTGGAATTGGCTGAATAAACAAATGCCAGAAGCTCGGCTACAGCCACGTAGATTTCAGAAGGAATCTCTTCATCAATCTCAAGAGACGAAAGCACTTCGATTAAATCCGGATCATCCTTGATGGGAATATCGTGCGCTTTTGCCAGTTCAATAATCTTTTGCGCAATCTTGCCCTGCCCTTTTGCAACCACTCTGGGGGCATCCTCTTTTTGCCGGTCATACCTGAGAGCAACAGCCTTTTTGGGATATTCTTTTGCCATGCGCTTTTACACCACGATATTGAAAACCGAAGCATCGCCGGTTTTTACAAGGGATTCGACAAGGCTCCCGGGTTGTGTTTCTTCAGGCCGGGCCAGGCAGCATTCTATCTTTCGGGCATGGTAGGCCTGATCCAGCAGTTTTGATTTCAATTCCGGAATCAAAGACTGAATATAATGCCGGGTTTCCTCATCAGCCAAAAGGAACCGGCCGGAAAGCTCCTGTTTATAGATTGAAAAATCAGCTCTCAACGGACCCAGCCGGGTCATATCGAGTAAAAAAGAGATGTTGATCACTTTATCTGTTTCATTCCGGTCCGAGTCACCGGAAACGCCGGTATCAATCATCAACTGGCCGAAACGAAATCCGGGATCGCTGAAAACCGGGAACGGCAATAAATATCGTCCGGATTCGGAGCTGTGATGATTGAGCAGCTGAAAATTTTCCAAACTCTCAAAAAACGATGCTGCCATGTTCATTGCACCCGGCCTGCCCGGCCCTGCCTTTATGAGTTCCCCATGGATATGGGCCTTGAGGTCCTGTTGTGCCAGCCCGTCCATGACGGTCTTTAATGCCGTTGAACCGGTCCCTTCCGATATGATCCGGGCAATCTTATTCTCCAGGGTTATGCCGCTTTTTTCGATCAGACGGGGTAAAAAATCGATATCTGCTTTGCCGGATTTAAGGGCCATCTCTTTTAAAAGCCCGTTTGCCAGAGGCAACCGTGCCCGGGTAATATCGGGAATAGAATCGGTTTGAGAAAAAAAACCAACCAGCGAAGAGATCTGTCGTGATGTCATTTCCCGGACCGGACCGATCAGTTTAAGAGTGATGCTCTCCTTTGCGCGAGTCACTTTGAGTTGAACCTCTTCTCCCGGGGTCAACAGCATGGCGGTTTTGGCCTCAATCAACCGGCCGTCGAACAAAAGCTGGGCCTTGCCTTGGGGAAGAGAGGCAACCACCTTGGCCGTGATAACCTGATTTTTAGTGAATGATGGAAACTGACTCTTTTTTCCGGTACCGGTCTTGAGGACTATCTCGGAAGATGAGATATGGACACCGGAGATCATGAATGGCGCTGCTCCATTTCAAGAAACTTTTTTTTCAGATCAATCACCATGGTTACCTCCCCTTTGGGAACGGATAATTGCCGGGCAATATCATCCGGGGAAAATCGTTGTTCATACAATTCAATAATACGGTGCTGCTGGTCGAGAACGGCCGAAGAGGAAGCGTCCGGATTTAAGGCCGGGGCTGCCAAGGAGACGGGAGAGGGTTTGTTCAATTGCTCCAGAAGTTTGTTCTGCTGGGTTTCGGCCCGGGACAAGAGCAGGTTGATGTTGATGATCCGGTCGTCCAAGGCGTGATTGAGCGCCTTTAACAATCTTTTTTTTTCTTTGACCTGTTCATCAAATGCGATGGCGGTTTTTTTGGATTCCCGCATCAACGGTTCAAGCATTTTAATGATATCGGTTGCGGAGTTGGAGGCATGACGCCTTTCGGCATGGGCATCTTCTTCCTGCCGATTATTCTCTTTGGCAACGAACTTTAACCGGTTTATTTTTTTTGCCTGAACAAATAAAATGACCACCAGCAGAAACTGAAATATGAAAAGGGTTGCGATCCAAAATTCATTTGAGAATAATATGATCATGCTGTTGTGTCCAGCAACCTGCCCGTTGCATCCGGGTCCTGATCCAACTCTTCCTGCCGTCTCTTCCGTTTCTCTCTCTCCTGCTGCTCCCTTTTGGCTTGAGACTCTTTTTCTTTTTTCGCCCGAAGCCGCTCTCCCGCTTCAAACTCCTGAACCGTTGTATTCTTAATCCGATCCCTGATTTCCTGTTGAGCAGCAGCCTGTTCCGGAGACGGTTTGGGTGAATGAGACTGCTGAGTCAGTTCCTGGGCAGCACCGGATTGCTGAATCACAATATTATGTCCTGGTACTGTCGTCATTTGAAACCTTAATTTTAGCTGGCCTTAAACATTTTAAAACTGACCCGTTCAATATAATGAACCGGTAATACCTTTTTCAAAGTCATTTCAACCACCTCCAGCATATCTGCTTCCGTTACCTCATGTCCCTCGTCAGCGGCCAGACTTTTTCTCAACGAGTCGTAAATCAGGTCACGGTAAAAGGAGAGATTATCATTAATTTCATGATAAGCCCTTTGATCGGAATAATCAATAGAGATATCTGCTGTAATATAAGAGAGTTCTCTGGACTGGAGAGGTGCCAGAATAACGAAATCCTCCAGAACCAGATTACCGGGTTTCCGATCTATCCTCACCTCTTGAAGATCAATGGTCACCGTATCAACGACAATCTCTCTATGGGTTTGTGCCGGTATTCCGGCAACAGGAGACGCAGTGACCGCTTCGGATCCGGGATCAGATGAAAAAAAGAAAAAATAGGACACCGGCACCACAATGCCCAGAACCAGTAGCCCGGAAGCGCAGGCAAGGACCAGCCTGGACTTTAAAAACCCTGTTTTGCTTTTCTTTTTTACCTTTTTCTTTTCTGATTCGGCAACCGGTTCGTCATCATCCCCTTCAAGGACCACCGGTTCTTCCCCTTCTTCATCACCGAAGTCCTCGTCAAACTCGTCACCCAGATCCCCGTCGTCTTCCATATCCATCATATCACCCAGCAGATCTTCATCTTCCTGATCCGCCGCCATCAGAAGCGTGTCAATATCGTCCTGTGAAATGAGAATATCGTCATCGTCGTCATCATCCGTTTCCATCAGCAGGGCATCAATATCATCCTGGCTGACATCGTCATCTTCATCAAAATCCAGGCTGTCAAGATCATCGGTACTCGTCCGCAACAGGTCATCCGTATCATCGAGGTTGACCACCTCGTCCCCTTTGGAGTCATCCTTTAAAATATCGTCCAGCGAGTCGTCCACAGGTTCGGGAACAATTGACAGATCCTCTTCAGAGTCAAGATCCAGATCAGACAGGGGATCTCCGGCACCATCTGCCGGTTCTTCTGCAGGTGTATCATCAAAATTTTTAATCAAATCGTCCAGGGTCTCCTGGGTAATCAGACACCCTTCAACAGCAACGGCTTCAGTGTCGTCAATCACAACATCAGCGGGGTCTTCTTCTGTAGAATCAGCCGCCTTCACTTCCTCAGCGGCCGGTTCCGGACCGGCCGCATCCGTCTCATCCGGATCGGAATCTAAAACCGGCTCCGGCCCGGATTGATCATCAGGTTCATCACCGGATTCGCCAGACGCTTCAGGTTCGGTCTGTTCAGGTCCGGGCGGATTGTCTGCCTCCGAGCTGTTCATCAAATTGTTGATATCATCCTGAGAGATCATCTCAAACGCATCGTCTTCATCCGGCTCCGGCGATGAGCCGGTATTCATCATGGCATCGATATCATCCTGGGAAAGTTCACCGGTCTCTGCCTCAATCTCAGGCTCGGGTTCAGGTTCAGGTTCAGGGGCATCCGGCGTATTTGAATTCATCAGGCTGTCAATATCATCCTGGGAGAGTTCCCCCGGCTCTTCCGAAGCGTCCGGCTCATCCGGTTCAGATGAATTCATCAGGCTGTCGATATCATCCTGTGAAATCAGCTCCATCTCATCGTCGTCCAAACCGTCATCGGACGGTATATCATCTTCGGCACCTGTCGAAGGGTTTGAATTCATCAGATTGTCGATATCGTCCTGGGACAATTCGCCCAAATCGTCGGTCTCCAGTTCGGTTTCAGCCGGGGCTGTTTCAGCCGGATCATCCAGAGCAGGCCCGTTCATCAGAGAATCAATATCGTCCTGTGAGAGCTCACCCAAGTCATCTGAATCTTCACTTGAAATCAAATCCTCGGCCTCTTCTATGGATGATGAATCCAAAAGCTTGTCAATATCATCCTGGGAGATTAGACTTTCCTCTTCTTCTATGGTTGGATCCGACATGATCGACCTCTTTTCTTAAGTTACATAATCCTGAAGCCCGGCCTTTAATTTAACAAGAATCGCCGTATGGATCTGACAGATTCTTGATTCCGTCAGTGTAAGCACTTCCCCGATCTCTTTTAGCGTCAACTCCTCATAATAATACAATGAGACAACCATCTGCTCTTTTTGGCTCAATTTTTTTATATTTTTTGCCAGAACATATTTCAGTTCCTGTTTATCAAAACTGTCTGCCGGGTCATCCTCTCCTTTAACACCGGTTTGAAACCGAGTCTTTGAATAGGTATCGTTTTTTTTGGTTTTGATAAATTCATCCAGGCTTAAAATGGAAGCACCGTGGATATGGGTCAGCATATCATAGTAAGCTTCCAGACTGACACCCAGCTCCTGGCTGATGTCGTCATCCGTAGCCGATGCGCCTTTTCGGTCTTCCACGCTTTTAACCGCTTTGGCAATATCCTGAATTTTCTTCCGCATGGACCGGGAATAGGTGTCCATACTCCGCAATTCATCCAGGATGGCTCCTTTTATCCGGTACTGGGCATAGGTTTTCAGACTGACATGTTTAGAAGGATCATACTTATCCACCGCATCAATCAACCCCAAAGACCCGGCAGATAACAGTTCGTCAAAAAAAACACTGGACGGCAGTCGCATGGCGAAACGGGAGGCAATATGCTTAACCAGGTAAGCGTATTCCACGATTGTTTTTTCCCGCCACGTTTCATCTTCGATTTTATTTGCCGGGTACTGTTTTTTCATATGACACTATGCGTTTCCCTTATTTTACCGCCTGAAAAACCCGGTTCATAAAAAAAGTCAGATTACCGCTGGAATGCGGCCGTTCCGGGGCTGTTTCAAGTTTGGATGAAATATTCTTAATCGCTTTGGCAGCAGGGGAATCCGGCGCATTATCCATGATCAGGCTCCGTTTTTGGACCGACCGCTGCAACTGGCGGTCAAAGGGAATAAATCCGGTATACTCCAGAACCACATTCCCTAAAAACTTATCCAGAGCCCCGCTCAATGACGCATAGACCCGCTTGGCTTCCTCCGGTGTCTCCACCATATTGACGACCAGTTTAAAATACCGGGTGCCGTATTCCTGTGACATCACCTTCATCATGGCATAGGCATCTGTAATCGAAGTCGGTTCCTTGGTTGCGATGACCAGGCATTCATCACAGGCGGAGTTAAAATAAAGAACATTGGATGATATGCCGGCCCCGGTGTCCACGAGTATGATATCGGCTTGGTCTGCCAACGTCTCAAATTCGCTTAACAGGGTCAGTTTTTCCCCTTCATTGAGTTGGGTGAAATTTGCAAATCCCGATCCGCCGGGAAGGATTTTAACGCCGTGATCAGATGTTACCATGACCTGATTCAACGTTTTTTCAGCAGAGATCACATGTTTGATATTATAGTCGGGACGCAGATTAAAAATAATGTCAATATTTGCAAGCCCCACATCCGCATCAATAATGACCACCCGGTTACCGGCCCGGGTCAATGCCACGGCCATGTTTCCCACCAGGTTGGTTTTACCGACGCCCCCTTTCCCGCTGGTCACGGCAATCACCCGCGGTAATTTTTCTTTGCCAGATCCCATATGTAAATTATCCCTTGAAAGTACGTTTTTTTTTACAGCCTCTCGAAGTCCTCTTGCTTGGTCCAAGTTATTTCTCTCCTCCGGGCCCGGCCCCCAAAATAATTTTCAGCAACTGCTGTTTGTCGGGAACAATCAGATCCTCGGGAACCCTTTGTCCGTTGGCGATCAAGGATACAGGCAGGCGTATCTCGCTGATCTGATCCAGTATTTTGCCACATCGCCTGGTTTCATCGATCTTTGTAAAAACGATAGTCTCCGGGTTGAATACGGAAAATGCAGATGCCGCATCCTTCATAATAGTCGATTCAGATGTAACACTCAAGACCAAATGAGTGGAAATCCTGAAATCGGTCTTTATCAACTGGAGTATTTCATCAATTTTCGGTTTATCCAGATGACTGTGGCCGGCGGTATCGATCAGCACCATGTCCGAAGATTTCATCCGGTCAAGCGCATGGACCAGGTCCTGACTGCTGAAAGCCGGAACACAGGGCAGTCCCATGATCGACGCATAGGCTTTGAGCTGTTCAAATGCGCCCACCCGGTAATTGTCAATGGAAATCAGGCCGACCTTCATTTTTTTGGTAAAGGTCAGATTGGCCGCCAGCTTGGCCAGTGTGGTGGTTTTCCCGACACCGGTGGGACCCACAAAGGCGGCCACATGAGGAATTCCCGCCGGTTTGTCCCGGGTGAAATAATCCCGCGTGGCAATCTCCTCCATGCATTGCCCCATGACATATTTTTTCAACGATTTGATTTTTGCCTTCTGCTCCTTGTTTTCATCCATGAGGCCGGAGGCGTTCTGTATCAACCGGGCTGCAAGCGGTTCGCTCACACCGGCCCGCAGCAGGGAGGCAAGAATGCCCACGGATTCAAAATGGTTACAGACCATATTCTGCATTCCTGTGCCAAAACCGGCAATGGATATCATATCTTTAATGTCTGCAATATCATCTCTGATATCTGCCATGGCATCCTCTGATGCGCCTCCCTCAACCGGTTGTGATCTTTTGAAGGCATCGGGCCGGATCAGCGGAGGGCCTGTATGAGCCGGAATTTTTTCCGGCACGGCCGCTTCAACTTCAAACATCGGTTTTGCATAAGGATCCCGGGGTGTTCGTGGAATTTTCCGGGTATTGAGAATCATGGCATCCGCGCCCATCTCCTCTTTGATACTCGCAATGGCCTGTTGAATGTTACTGGCTTTAAACACTTTCCTGTTCATTCTTCAAACTTACCTTTCCACTTGCCTGTAAATTAATATCATCCACTATCTCCGCGTGTGAAACCACGAAAACACTGGGCAGGGACGGTTCAATCAATTTTCTTAAATGTCTTCTCAGGGCCGGAGATGTCATGACCACCGGCTGTGCGTTTAATGCAACCTGATGCTCCACCTGCTTTGAAACCGCTTTGACCACCTCGTCAATCAACACCGGATCAAGCGCCAGATAGGAACCGTGTTCCGTATGTTTGACATTTTTAGCCAGGATCTCTTCAAGGTTCCGATCCAGGGTGATGACCTGAAGCACCTTCCCGTCCTGGAGATAAGGGGCCAGCATCCCCTTTGCGATCCGCTGCCGGACATACTCGGTGAGCAGATCCGGATCTTTCCCCATGGGGGCGTAATCGGCCAGGGTTTCAACAATCGTGAGCAGGTCACGAATGGAGATCCTTTCCCGGAGCAGATTCTGCAATACTTTTTGAACCGCTCCCAGGCTGAGCAGACCGGGTATCAGTTCTTCCACAGACTTGGGACTGGTTTTGGCAAGGTTATCCATCAGGTGCTGGACATCCTGGCGCCCCAGGAGGTCACAGGCATTATTCCGAACGATCTCAGTCAGGTGGGTGGCAATGACGGTGGAGTTGTCCACCACGGTGTATCCGGCAAATTTGGCCTCTTCCTCCCTGTCCATGGGAATCCATTTGGCCGGCAGATTAAACGCGGGTTCAATGGTGTCAATGCCTTCAATATCACCGGCATTCCCACCCGGATCCATTGCAAGGAAATGGTTGACCATCAGCTCGGTCCCGGCCGTTTCCACCCCTTTGATCAGCAGCCGGTACTGGGCCGGGTTCAGATTCAGGTTATCCCGGATATGAATCGGCGGAATGATGATTCCCATCTCTGTTGCAAACTGTCTCCTGATGGCCCGTATTCTTCCCAACAGGGTTCCGTCCTGCTGTTTATCCACCAGAGGAATCAGTCCGTATCCGACCTCCAATTCGATGGTATCCAGGTTCAGGAGATGATCGACATCTTCGGGCTGGCCGGAGGCCTCTTCTTCGGCCTGGGCCTGTTCGTCCGCGATCTGTTCCTCTTTACTGCCCTTGTCCCCTCTTAAAAAGTACCAGGCAAGCGTCCCGATCACAAGCCCCAGTGTCATGAACGGAACGGACGGCAGCCCGGGAATCAGGCCCATGGAAAAGACAATCACCGCACCGACAAATACCGGGGTGGCGCTTGAAAAAAGGTGGCTGGCAAATTCCTGCCCCATTTTCATACTGGAACCGGACCGTGAAACCAAAAGGCCGGCTGCCGCCGATATCAGGAGGGCAGGGATCTGGGATACCAGGCCGTCCCCCACGGTAAGCAGGGTGTAAACGGAGAGGGCTTCACCCATCTCCATTCCCTGCTGCATCACACCTATGATAAATCCGCCGACAATATTAATCAGCGTGATAACAATACCAGCAATGGCGTCCCCGCGAACAAATTTGGAGGCACCGTCCATGGCACCGTGAAATTCGGATTCCCTGGCAATGGCCTGCCGGCGCTCTCCGGCTTCCACTTCATCAATCATTCCCGCATTCAGATCCGCATCAATGGCCATCTGCTTTCCGGGCATGGCATCCAGGGTAAACCGGGCGGCCACCTCTGCGATCCGGCCGGCACCCTTGGTAATAACCAGAAAGTTGATCAAGACCAGAATGATGAAGATAACCAGGCCCACTACATAGTTTCCGCCCACCACAAAGGCCCCGAACGATTTAATGATGGCACCGGCAGCCATGGGGCCTTCGGAACCGTTTAACAGGATCAGCCGGGTGGAGGCCACATTTAACGAGAGCCTGAAAAGGGTGAGAACCAGGAGAAGGGAAGGAAAAATGGCAAATTCGAGCGGCTTTTTCGTGTACATCGTGGTGATCAGAACCACGATGCCGAACGAAATATTCAATGCCAGGAAAAAGTCCAGGATCATCGGATGCAACGGCAGGATCATTGCCATCAAAATACCGATAAAGGCAACAATCATTAAAATATCGGACGATTCTCTTTTTAGCCCTTCAATAAGCGCTGATTCACCTGCTGCCATTGATTCCCCTTATGAATGTTGACGGGCTGCTTGACACTGCCTGCCAAATTATTGTCGTTCGACCGGTCTTAGGCATCGAGTAAAAATAACCTATCCCTCTTACTTGTCTTTTTATCCGTATTCTTCGTTGGGAAAAGGCTCACATAGCTCGTTATGCGCGCCTTTTCCCGCCTTGAATACGAATAAAAATTCGGCGCAATATGTAAAGGTTATTTCCACTCACTGCCTTAGCAGACTTAAAGAGGATAAAAAGGAAAATACCATGCTAATGATTGACGGAATGCTTGGAGAGGGCGGCGGACAAATTCTGAGGACCTCCCTTGCCCTCTCCCTGGTTACAGGCAAACCTTTTATAATAAAAGATATACGGGCAGGGAGAAAAAAACCGGGGCTGATGCGGCAGCACCTGACCTGTGTCAGCGCCGCAGTCAAGGTGGGCAATGCAGCGGTAGAAGGTGCGAACATCGGTTCACAGTCGCTTAAATTTGAGCCGGGCGCCATAAATCCGGGCAGTTATCGTTTTGCAATCGGAACGGCAGGAAGCTGCACGCTGGTCCTTCAGGCAATCCTGCCGGCATTGCTGATTGCAGGCGGACCATCCGAAGTCATACTGGAAGGCGGTACCCACAACCCGTATGCCCCGCCCTTTGATTTTCTGGATCAGGCATTCCTGGGGATTATCAACAAGATGGGACCGGTCGTTTCAGCATCCTTGATCCGCCCTGGGTTCTACCCGGCAGGCGGAGGTAAATTCAAGGTAGAGATTCATCCCTCCCCTCTTGAAAAAATGGATCTCACCCGGCGGGGTGAAATATTGAATAAGACGGCAAAGGCGTTTGTGGCAAACCTGCCTGAAAAGATTGCCGCAAGGGAGATTAAAATCGTCAGAAAGCTGTTGGGCTGGGAAAACTGTGAAGTTATGAACGTCCCGGACTCGCATGGGCCGGGCAATGTATTGACCCTCACCGTGGAAAGCGAAAACATCACAGAGGTGTTTACGGGGTTCGGGGTCAAAGGGGTGACGGCTGAAACGGTCGCCAAAAGATGCGTGGGCCGGGTAAAAAGCTATCTGGCCGCTGATGTGCCTGTGGGGAAATATCTTGCGGATCAGTTGCTGATACCTTTGGCCATGGCCGGAGCCGGCACATTTATTACCCAGCCGCCCAGCCGTCATACAATGACAAATATTGAAATAGTCAAACAATTCTTAGACCTGAATATCAGCTGCACGGAAATGGATGATCACCGCTGGCAGATATCAATCGGGAATTAAAGGGCTGCATAAACAGGCTTTAAGATACTGTTTTTTGGCAAGGCCGGAGGAAAAAGCCGTATCGCAATACTGCGACGACCGGTAACACAGTCCAAAAACATTATCTTGAAGTCTTAAGGAGAAATTAAAAAATGGAATGGATAAAAAAAGAAGAGAAATACAAGGTCCCTATCAAGTCATGGTGTGCAAATATCGAAACGCTTGCAATGAAACAGGCCGAAGATCTGGCCATGCATCCCGTTGTTTTTCACCATGTATCACTGATGCCTGACTGCCATCCGGGTTACGGCATGCCCATCGGCGGGGTAATTGCCGCTGACAATGCTGTTATCCCCAATGCCGTGGGTGTGGATATCGGCTGCGGTATGGGGTCTGTCAGAACCGATCTCCCCGTATCAGAAACCAGCAGGGAAGATTTAAGAAAGGTTGTTGCACTGGTTAAAAAATATGTGCCCTGCGGGGAAGGAAGAGCCCATAAATCAGGACAGGCATGGGAAAACCTCGATGATATTGAAGCCTATGAAAAAAGAGGATGGTACTCGTCCCATGTCAAGAAACTGGCCTTTAAAAATTTAGGCAGCCTTGGCGGCGGCAACCATTTTATTGAAATCCAGGCCGGTGATGACGGCCGGGTCTGGCTGATGATCCACTCCGGTTCACGGCATCTGGGCAATGTCATAGCCCGTTTTTACAATGAGATTGCCGTTCAACTGAATAAAAAGTGGCACACGGACACACCGGGAACCGACTTGGCTTTTCTGCCGGCAGATACAACAGAGGGTCAGGATTATATCAATGATATGAATTTTGCACTCTCCTATGCCCGGGAAAACCGCAGAAGAATCATGATGCGGTTTAAAGACGCCTTTACAGAGGTCTTCCCGGACACCGAATTTGCCGATGAGGTGAATATTCACCATAACTATGCTGCCCTGGAAAATCATTTCAATAAGAATGTGTGGGTTCACAGAAAAGGGGCAACCTCGGCCAAACAGGGAGAGACCGGCATTATTCCCGGCTCAATGGGAGCACCGTCCTTCATTGTCGAAGGTTTGGGCAATCCGGAGTCGTTCATGTCCTGCTCTCACGGTGCAGGGCGGGTCCTGGGGCGGATGCAGGCAACCCGGGAACTCACGCCGGAAGACTGCGATAAGGCAATGCAGGGCATTGTTTACGACCGCTGGAATAAGGTCAGACGTGGCAAAGCCAAGGGCATGTACGACCTTGGGGAAGCGCCCCAGGCATATAAAAATATTGAAGATGTCATTGAAGCAGAGCTTGATTTGATCAGACCCCTGCACAAGCTTCGCCCCCTGGGGGTTGTAAAAGGATAAGCCCATCCCGGGGATCATCATCCCGGGATATAGATTTGTTGATTTGAATCGAACAGGTGAGCACATGCTCAAATGACGATGGACGGTTCTGAAATCGAGCGTTTTTTCAACTTTTATTTTTTATGAGACCATCAAACTTTAGGCTATACAAAAAAAGTTATTGACACCCATCTTAAAATGTCATATAGCATGACGACACTGGCAACCACTGTGGGGTTTCCAGGTTAATCATATCTCAAGATTTTGCCTGTCTAAGCGCGGCAAAGTTATCTTTGGACCACCATCAGGGGGTCTGTTCAGGGCACTGAGAAACTGGGTTTTCGGTCCGTTTATATATCGTCTTCCAGTTCCGGTTCATCTTCCGGATGTTCTGCCAAAGCAATGCGGAATCGTACTATCACATTACAATCAGTAAGGTCCTACAGATCCATTGCAAAGGCAATCCTGAACTCATCCCCGTGCCCAGGGTTGTAAGATAGATATCGCGGCCTCTGGACAATTTAAAGGTTAAAAGCACTTCACTATAGCAAATGACAAAAATATGTTCCGAAAAATCCGTTGATAAGAATACCAATTCAGTAAAAAATACTGAAAACTTAAGCGTCATTTGCTGTGCAACCACCCAAGTTAAAAATTGAATCGGAACGGAATTTTGAGAACAACTATAATCAACAGGAGAAATCGAAAAATGAGATCCGTTCGCCAATACCTCATCGAGGAAATCGCCCTGATACGCGGGCTCAGTCCCGAGGAAATCGATATGGAGGTTCCGTTTTCGCGTATGGGGATAAAACCGGTGGATCTGGCAGCCATTACAGACCGCCTTGCAAAGGAGATCCGGCGAGACCTGCCCGCCACTCTCGGGTTTGATTGTCCGAGTATATCCGCTGTTGTTTCCTTCCTTGAAAAAGAAGATGATGAAAGCCGGGACGATTACAGGGAATCCGGTTCCGGCGCCGGTGCTTACCCGACCGTGGAGGATCCATCGGTCAGGAAGACGCCCGGTAACAGACCCAGGCCCGGGTTTCATCTCTTAACGCTTTCTGCCGGGGATAAAAAGGAGCTGGACGCGCTGACCCGTGATTATGGGGCATTCCTTGTGCAGCACCCGGGAATTGATCCCGCAGATTTCTGTTACACAGCCCATTCGGGGTGTACGGATTTGCCGTGGCGTGCAGCCGTATCCGGTAAAGATATCCGGGAACTGGCAAGGGGACTTGAGCATCTGAAAACCAATACCCAGTCTCCGGATGTATGGAAAACCGCCAAAGGGGTTTCTCCCCGGAATCCGGCCTTTGTATTTACCGGTCAAGGTTCCCAGTATCCGGGCATGGGGCGGGAACTATACCGTCTGCAGCCTGTTTTCCGGGAGCAGATGGACCGGTGCAACGCCATCCTGGCCCAATCCCAATCCATCGCCCTGAATCATCTGATCTACGGACAAAATGATCCGCAATTGCTTGATCAGACCGCCAACACCCAGCCCGCCCTGTTTTCCCTGGAATATGCCATGGCCCAAATGTACCGGTCATGGGGGATTGAGCCTGCTTTTGTCATGGGACACAGTGTGGGGGAATTTGTCGCAGCCTGCATGGCCGGTGTATTCAGCCTGGAAGACGGGTTGAAGCTGATTTCGGCCAGGGGACGGTTGATACAGGCCCTGCTCCGGGAAGGAAAGATGGTGGCCTGCCTTTGTGCCCTGGATCTTGTACAGGATTTGATCGCACCCTATGGCCATGATCTTTCCGTTGCCGCGGTCAACGGCCCGGCCAATACGGTGGTTTCCGGAAGAAACGGGGCTGTGGAGCAGGTCTGCAGGCGTCTGGAGCAAAATGCGGTCCCATGGGTTCCCCTGAAAACCTCCCACGCCTTTCATTCGGTGTTGATGGAACCCATGATCCAGGCGTTCAGGGAAGTGGCGGAAACGGTTCGTTATGAATCGCCCCAAATCCCCTATGTCTCCAATGTAACCGGTGACCTGGTTGACGACGACACGGTCTGCTCGCCCGACTACTGGTGCAGGCACCTCCGCTCGGCCGTCATGTTCGAGGCCGGTATCCGTGCGTTATACCAGGCAGGGTGCCGTTTATTCCAGGAAATCGGACCATCTCCTGTATTATCCGGGATGGGCGCTGCTGTTCTGCCCCGGGAATCGGCGCAATTCATCCCCTCTCTCCGGCGGGGGGTGCCGGAGGAGAAGGCAATATGCACCGGACTGTCCATGCTTTATGTGCAAGGGGTTAATATCGACTGGAAAGCGTATTCAACGCCTTTTGACCCTGCCGTCATCTCCGTTCCCCGTAGTCCTTTCCGAAAAAAAGAGACCGGTTTAACGGGGATGACCCTTTGAAGGTGTCTCAACCGTTGGACAGGCAGGACGCAGCGACCTTTGTTAAAATTTAAATACAGGATATAGAAAAATGACGCATCACCAATGTTATCCGGATCATACAGCAGAGACCTACCAGGCGCTTGGATATTGGGAACCGATGACGCTTGGCCGGCATCTTGAAAACTGGGGCCGGAAGTTTGACGGCAGAACAGCCCTTGTTGAAGGGGAGAGGCAGATTACCTATGGGGAGTTCTGCCAAGATGTCAGGGAAACAGCCCTGGGATTTTTGGAGATGGGCATCCAAAAACAGGATAATGTGGTTGTCCAGCTACCCAACTCCATCTTCTTTGTCACCACCATTTTCGCCCTGTTCAGGCTCGGTGCCGTTCCCGTCCTGGCAATGCCCGCCCACAGGGAGGCGGATCTGGACGGCATCTTTGAAGTGGCAAAGCCCACGGCCTATATCGTTGCCCACACCCATCTCGGGTTCAACTACGGGCCGATGGCCGAAGGGCTCATGAAAAGGCATGCCTGCGTAAAATATCTGGTCAGGCAGGGTGCTGATCAGGATATCTCTACCCGGAACAGTTCCGGGTCAGCGCTTCTGGATAATGACCCTCCCTCATATACGGACACGGCACTGCTGCTGCTGTCCGGAGGGACGACCGGAACACCCAAGCTGATCCCAAGGACCCATGCGGATTATGCTTATAACGCCAGGGCTTCCGCCCTTAAGTGCAACATGAATGAAACTTCCGTTTATCTGGCGGTTTTGCCGGTGGCCCATAACTTTCCACTGGCCTGTCCCGGCATCATCGGGACTTTTTTTTCAGGCGGCACAGTGGTGTTCAGCAAGACCACAAGCCCTGACGAAACATTTCCGCTGATTGAAAAACATGGGGTGACCATTACCGCATTGGTGCCGGCAATGGTCAATCTATGGCTCCAGGTCCTTGAATGGGAAGAGGCCGATCTGTCAAGCCTTGAAATTCTCCAGGTCGGCGGATCTCCCCTTGACGAAAACCTGGCCCGCCAGATCATGCCCAAAATGAACTGCAGGCTTCAACAGGTATTTGGTATGGCCGAAGGTTTGCTTTGCTACACCGATCCCAGGGACCCGGACCATTTGATCCTCTCCTGCCAGGGCAAACCTCTGAGCCCCCATGACGAGATCCGGGTCATTGATGAAAACGGAAACCGGGTCAGCCCGGGGCAAAGCGGGGAACTCCTTGTCAGGGGACCCTATACCATCAGGGGGTATTACAGGGCCCCGGAACAGAACATCAAGGATTTTACCCCGGATGGATTTTACAGATCCGGAGACATTGTTCTTGTCACCGAAGAGGGGAATGTCAGGGTCATGGGCAGAATCAAGGAACAGATCAACCGGGCCGGTGAAAAAATCGTTGCCGCAGAAGTCGAATCCTACCTGAATGCCTTTTCCGGCATCCGGGATTCGGCCCTGGTCGGGGTACCGGATGACGAGCTGGGTGAGAAAAGCTGTGCATTTGTTATTCCGGCACAGGATCCGGTCGCTCTTTCCCAGGTTCATGACCACCTGGATGCCATGGGGGTGGCCAGGTACAAAATTCCAGACCAGCTGGAATGCGTCGATTCCTGGCCCCTTACCAGCGTGGGTAAAATCGATAAAAAAGCCTTGCTGAAAACGGTTTTTGAAAAAAAACAGGACAGGTTCCATGAAAAGCGGCTGGCGTTCAGCGGCGATCCCCTATCTTTTGCCTGCCGGATCATCGAATCCCTGGGGCGTGACAATTACCTGCTGTACGAAAATAAGGAGACATATTCCCTGGGCCTGGGAAAAGCGGCCCAGGTTACCGTTTATGCCGATAAAACCGTGCTTGCCTGGCCGGGAAACACCCATGAACTGAAAAACAAAGGGCTTGGATACACCCT
Source organism: Desulfobacula sp. (assembly GCA_028280105.1). Taxonomy (GTDB): domain Bacteria; phylum Desulfobacterota; class Desulfobacteria; order Desulfobacterales; family Desulfobacteraceae; genus Desulfobacula. The sequence goes on from JANQML010000020.1 coordinate 64,675, forward strand.
GGACAAAGCCCTGGCCATGCTTCCCTTCAGTGGCTGGCGGGTATATGGTACAGCCGATTTTGAATTGTCCCACACACTTTTTCAGCTTGAATTCCCGGATCAAAACAGACCCCTGTTACACCTCTTTGTGCCAGAGGCGGAACTTCGGATTGAAAAGGAGGGGCTCCTGCTCCGGGCTCAAAGCCGTGATGAATTGAACACCCTTTTAACTGCGGTTGAAACCTGTTGTTCCCCTGCAGCGGAAACAGGGGCTGGTTTGCCGCAAGGATCAGAATGCCGGTGGGAGGATGTCCCTGAGATCACCACCCATGACAGTGAACATTATAAGCAGCTGGTTAAGTGTGCCGTGGAGGAGATCCGGGCCCCCCAATACCGGAAGGTCATCCTTTCAAGGAAAATCCCCCTGAAAGGCAAAATAGACATGATCGCAAGTTTTCTTGCCGGCAGAAAGGCCAACACCCCTGCCAGGTCCTTTTTATTGAAATCAGGTGACTTTGCCGCAGCCGGGTTCAGCCCGGAAACCGTTGTTGAGGTGGATGAAAACCGAAAGGTCAGCACCCAGCCCCTGGCAGGCACAAGGTCCATGGGATCAGGCATGGAAGAGGAGATAAAACTCATGGAGGAGCTGCTGTCCGACTCCAAAGAAATTGCCGAGCATGCGATTTCCATAAAACTGGCGTTCGAGGAGATGCAACAGGTCTGTGAGGCAGATTCCATCACCATGAGCAATTTCATGACCATTGCCAAGCGCGGCTCTGTCCAGCACCTGGCCTCCCGGCTCAAGGGGACGTTGAAAGAGGAGTGCAATCCTTGGCACGCATTCAGCACACTCTTTCCCGCAGTCACAGCCACGGGAATTCCTAAAAAAGAGGCCACCCTGGCGATTGGGAAGCATGAGGCCGAGCCCAGGGGGCTTTACAGCGGCTGCGTCATGACATACGACCAGGACGGCACAATGGATGCCGCCCTGGTGCTCAGATCCTTTTTCCAGGACAAAGGAAAGGCATGGCTCAGGGCAGGGGCCGGCATTGTGGACCTGTCCGAACCTGAACGGGAACTTGAAGAGACCTGCGAAAAACTTCGAAGCGTATCCCGGCAGATCGTATACCTATAGGAGCCACGGGCCATTCCCGGTCATCTGGTTCACAGAACCGGCTTTGCAAAAAGCCGTAAACGTTTAGCACGGATATTTCATTATAAACCAACCTCACAGGAGGTGTGATATGAAATTCGATAATATCCAGATCTGTGACTGCACCATCAGGGACGGCGGTCTTGTGAACGACTCACAATTTTCAGTGGAACTGGTTCACCACGTGTACCGGGCCGCTGCCGCCGCCGGTGTGGATATCATTGAGCTGGGGTATAAAAACAACAGGGAGATGCTCCGGGACAAAAGGTTCGGCTGCTGGCGGTTCTGCGATGAAAACATGCTTCGCATGGCCGTATCAGACATAAAAACCGACATGAAAGTCGCAGTGATGCAGGATGCACACAAGGCCCGGGCCAGAGATCTTTTACCCCGGGAAAAAAGCGTTGTTGACATCGTCCGCATTGCCACCTATGTCCGCGATCTTGATAAGGCGATCCACCTGGCCAACTCAGCCGTGGACAGGGGATACACCACATTTGTCAATATCATGGCCATTTCCCAAGTAAAGGAGCAGGATCTCATTTATGCCCTGGATCTGCTCAAATCGCGGACCCATGCGACAGGCTACTATATCGTGGACAGTTTCGGCTCTTTTTACCCCCATGACATTGACCATTACATCACCCTGTTCCGTGACCACCTGGGGGACGCCGATATCGGTATCCATTGCCACAACCAGCAGCAGCTGGCCTTTTCCAACACCCTGAGGGCGGCGGAACTGGGTGTCACCTTCCTGGATGCCACCCTGTACGGCCTGGGCAGGGCAGCGGGAAACTGCCCCATCGAACTTCTGGTGGGATATCTCAACCGGCCGGGCATGGATATCCGCCCCCTGCTGGAGGTCATCGGCAGTCACATCCTTCCGCTCCGGGATGAACTGGAATGGGGATATACCATTCCCCATATGCTCACAGGGCTGCTGAATCTCCATCCCAGATCCGGTATACGCCAGATGAACCTGGATGAGGCCCACCCGGACAAATTGGCTTTTGGCCGGTTCTACGACAGAATATCCAACCCGGACGGTTCGGCTGCCGAGGCCATTCTCCACAAGGCCCCTGTGTTTGAAAGCACCGGGGAATCGTCGGAAAAGGAGAAAAATAGGAAATATGAGGCTCGGCTTGTTTAACATCACAAACAGTGAAAGGATTTTATTCCGATGACCCATCCCGACTACCAGGAGATCAAGGATATGATCTCGGCACGGCTCCTTGAACCCGTCCCTTTCAACGGCACGGACAATCTTATTCAATTGGGCCTGGATTCGTTGAAAATTATGCACTTGGCCAGCCTGTTCAGACGGGCGGGACACCCGGTTACCTTTGCCCGGCTCATCGAATCCCCCACCCTTGACGCCTGGATGGAGATGCTGTCCCCGGCCACACCGGCTGACAGGTCAGAACCTGCCGGGACAAAAGAGGTGTCTGGCACCATAAAAACAGTCCCTGCAAGCTCTGAAGACAGTGATAATGAAAACGTTGACGCTGCCGGTACCCCGTTTCCCCTCACCGATGTCCAGCAGGCCTACTGGTTCGGCAGGAGGGAGGGCCAGCCCCTGGGGGGCATCAGCTGCCACGCCTACCTGGAGCTGGACGGCCGGGTGTCGCCCCTAAGCCTGGAGCTGGCCTGGGAGCGGGTGACACGCCATCACCCCATGCTGGGAGCCCGGTTTCTTGAAACAGGCGAACAGGTTATTGAAAAACGGCATAAGGGAATGCCTTTGGTTATAAACGACTTTCGAACCCTGTCCGGGGATGCCCTGGATCGAGCCCTTCAGGATGTGCGCAATACCCTCTCCCACCGGTGTCTGGCCGTGGAAAAGGGGGAGGTTGCGGGTCTGGCGCTAAGCCTGTTGCCCCGGGGGCGAACCCGGATTCACTTTGACGTGGATCTGTTGGTTGCTGATGTGCAAAGTTTCCAAAATATCCTCAGGGACCTGGCCCATGCATGTGCCACGGGCAAAGCTCCCCCGGCCCCGGCTGACTGGCGTTTTGACCGCTATCTTGCCAGGCAAAGAGAATTTGAAGCCTCCATGTGTGAAGAGGCGGGCCGGTATTGGCAGGAGCGGCTGGACACACTGCCCGGCCCCCCGGCCCCGCCCCTTGTAAAAAAGCCCCGGACAGTGCAGCATCCCCAATTTAAGCGAAGGACCCGCCTTCTCGGCGGAAAGGCCTTTGAACGGTTTTGCCTGCGGGCTGCCCAGAGACAGGCCACACCGGCCATGGCGCTGCTCACCGCCTATGCAACGGTACTGGCGCGTTGGAGCACCGATCCCCGGTTTCTCATCAACATTCCTCTGTTTGACCGGAAAGGGAGCGAACCCGGGATCGATGATGTGGTGGCTGATTTCACCAGCCTGCTGCTCCTGGCCGTGGATTTTACCACACCGGCACCGTTCCCGGAGCGCCTTGAACAGGTGCAGCGTCAATTCCACCGGGACGTGGCCCACGCAACCTGGTCCGGCGTCCGGGTCCAGCGGGACCTTGTCCGCCGAAGGCGGCAGGCGGACAGTGCCGCCCCCGTGGTATTTGCCTGCAACCTGGGGCGCCCCCTTATGGACGACCTGTGCCGCGAGACCCTCGGAGAACTGAACTATATGATCTCCCAGACACCCCAGGTGTGGCTGGACTTCCAGATTTACGAGATGCAGGACGGGCTGATGCTCTGCTGGGACGCGGTGGAGGGGCTTTTTCCTGACGGAATGATTGATGACATGTTCGGGGCCTTGGGCAGGCTCATGGACCATCTTACAGGTGCCGAGGATCTCTGGGACCGTCCCTTTCCCCTTCTTTCAGACACCACCCGCCTGTTCCGGCAGAAAGAGGCATCCATGGCACTTCCCGAACCCTCCTGCTGCCTGCATACCCACTTTTTCCGGCATGCTGAAACCCGCCCGGATCGTATTGCCCTCATTGAAGGTGATTCCGGCGAACGGATCACATATGCCGAACTTGCCCAAACCGCGCTGAAGACGTCAGCCCTTCTCAAGTCTCAGGGGGTTTGTTCCGGGGATGGCGTTGCCATCATGCTGCCCCGGGGCCGGGAACAGATTATCGCGGTTCTGGCTGTCCTGGCCCTGGGAGGGCATTACGTGCCGGTCAGCACTGACCAGCCAGGGCAAAGATGCCGGCGGATCCTGGAAAAGGCCGGGGCAACCCGGGTGATCACGACCACTTCCCTTGCCCGTGAAAGGCATTGGCCCAAAGGAATTCCCATATCCTGCGTGGAGGAGCGCCACGGGTTCGACCCCATGGAGCCTCCGGTAATACCTTTGGCAGGCCAGACAGCCTACATCATCTTCACCTCAGGCTCCACAGGGCAGCCCAAGGGTGTTGCACTGAGCCATTATGCCGCATGGAACACCGTGGCTGAAATCAACCGGCGGTACGGGATCAGTGCCGATGACCGGATGCTTGCGGTTTCCGCCCTGGATTTTGACCTGTCGGTCTACGATCTGTTCGGGCTTCTGTCCGCCGGCGGAACCCTGGTCCTCATCAAAGAGGAGATGCGGCGGGATCCGGCGGCATGGCTTGACCTGATGGACGGCCACGGGATCACACTCTGGAATACGGTTCCGATTCTGCTGGATATGCTGATGACCGCGGCAGAGGGCCGCTCCCGAAACCTTTCGTCCCTGCGCCTGGCTTTCCTGTCCGGAGACTGGATCGGCACGGACCTGCCCGGGCGCCTTCAACAGCTTTCCCCTGACTGCCGCATGGTGGCCATGGGCGGGGCGACTGAGGCGGCGATCTGGTCCAATGCCTTTGACGTCACCCTTCCCCTGGACCCTGCCTGGCCCTCCATCCCTTACGGCCGTCCCCTGGCAGGCCAGGGAT
>JANQML010000087.1 GCA_028280105.1 Desulfobacula sp.
CCACGGGTTGTACCCCTTCCCTGGCCACCATACGGTACCGGATGCAAGGCGGCAAGGCGTGACGACTGAGGGCGTATCAGCCATACTCCGCAGGGAGGAACGACCGCAGGCGGGACCGTATGGTGGATCAGGGTAACTGTCTCCGGCTTTACCCGTCACCAGTTTTTATGTATACTGGACGCAGAAAACAGTTCAAACCCGGCAGACCTTAGGATCTGTCAAACAGAGGGGTTCAAATAAGGAGAGACTATGATTACAGCAAAAGATATTATGGAGACAAAGATCATATCCGTGACACCGGATACGGATATATCACAGGCGGTTAAAATTTTGCTGGAAAACCATATTAATGGCGTTCCCGTGATCGATGAAGACAAAAAAATCGTGGGGATTCTGTGTCAAAGCGATCTGATCTTTCAGCAAAAAGAGGTCCTTTTACCGCCGATATTCACCCTTTTGGACAGTTTTGTTCCCCTGGCATCCTCTTCGAAAATGGAGGAAGAATTTAAAAAGATATCTGCGGCAACGGTTGAACAGGCCATGGTTAAAGCACCTGTTACGGTCTCGTCGGATACACCGGTATCTGAGATCGCCAGTTTAATGGTGGAAAAACATTTTCACACCATCCCGGTGGTGGATGACGATCAGGTGATTGGCATCATCGGCAAGGAAGATATTTTAAAAACCATGACCTCCTGAAGAAATTTGAACCGGCTTTTATCACTTCATGTGTTGCTCAGCAACGGATCCGAATTTCGGGGTCCATTAAAATCAAAGCCCTCTGAGTTTCAGTACGGTTTAATTACCGGTTCAAACAAGGTGACAGGCAACACGTCGGTCGGATTTCTCTTCTAATAACGGCAGTTCCGATTTGCACCGGTCTATCGCATTGGGACAGCGGGGATGATATGCACACCCGGTTGGCGGATTAATCGGGTCAGGTATCTCTCCTTTGGGAGGATCAATTTCACGTCCAAAACTGTCTAATCTTGGAGCGGCATCAAAGAGCATCTGCGTGTAGGGATGTTGCGGGTTTGAAAAAAGAACCTCGGTTGAAGCCTCTTCAACCAGGCGGCCAAGGTAAAGGACACCGATGGTATCTGCCATGTGCCTGACGACGGTCAAATCGTGGCTGATAAAGAGGTATGTGAGCCCGAGTTTGTCCTTTAAATCACTCATTAAATTCAGAACCTGTGCCTGCACGGAAACGTCTAATGCAGATGTCGGCTCATCACAGACAATCAGCTTGGGTTCAGATGACAAGGCTCTGGCAACACAGATTCTCTGACGCTGGCCACCGGAAAATTCATGGGGATATTTGTTGGCATCGTCTTTGGACAGACCAACCAGTTCCAGCAGCCGCTCTGAGACGCCCTGGGTGTTTCCGCCTGCAGATTTAACCGGCTCTTCGATAATCTTCTTAACCCTCCACCTTGGATTCAAACTGGCAAAAGGATCTTGAAAAATCATCTGTATGTCACTTCTGATCTCTTTAACCAGAGATTCATCTGTTTCCCTTGCAAGATCAACACCTTTGATTGTAACTGAACCTTTGGTCGGTGGCAGCAAGCCAACCACAATTTTTCCGATGGTGGACTTTCCGGACCCACTTTCGCCGACCAGTGCATAAACACTTTTTTCAGATATCGTCAGGCTGACATCTGAAACTGCTTTCAAATGCTTAACTGGTAATCTCTCAATTACCCGGTTCAGCCAAGGCCTCGACACGTCAAAAACCCGGGTTAAACTGGAAATAGTGACTAATGTGCTCATGGTTTATTCTCTAAATTTTCTGTTACCAGCCAGCATGCAGCCCTTCCATTGCAGTCACTCAAAGTCGGGGGTGGGTCTTGTCGGCATTTTTCAAAAGCAAATTCGCACCTCGGATGAAACGCACACCCGGATGGGAGAGCGCCAAGTGTCGGCATGGCTCCCGGTATCTGATTGAGTCTTTTCTTTCCAGTGGAAGCCAGGGGTGTTGATGCCATTAAACCTTTTGTATAGGGTTGCTCCGGATCAGTTAAGACCTTTTCAACAGGACCGAGTTCCGCCAATCTGCCCGCATACATCACGGCAACACTGTTTGAAGCTTCCGCAATTACACCCATATCATGGGTAATCAGCATCACAGCTGTCCCCCTTTCGCGGCACAGCTGCTTAAGCAAAGAGATGATCTGGGCCTGAACTGAAACATCGAGCGCCGTAGTGGGTTCATCTGCAATAACCAGGGACGGTTCGGCACACAATGCCAAAGCGATAACAACCCGCTGCCGCATTCCGCCTGAAAACTGATGCGGATAATTCCTGAATCGACTTGCTGCTGCCGGAATTCCGACTTCCTCTAAGGCAGATAATGCCCTTTTATCTGCTGTATGTTTATCAACCGGCAGATGGGTGCGTATGGTCTCGGAGAGTTGCTCCCCTATCGGAATGAGAGGATTTAATGAGGTCAGGGGATCCTGAAATACCATTCCGATCTCTTTTCCCCTGATCTTTTGCATCTGCTTTTTCGGCAGATTTTGTATGGGCTGCCCTTTTAACAAAACCTCACCGCCGGCAATATGGGCAGGCGGGTCCAACAGACCGATAATCGCATTGCCGGTCATTGATTTCCCGGCACCGCTTTCACCGACAACACCTAATATCTCACCTTTTTTGATATCAAAGCTGACCCTGTCCACAGGTCGCAGTATGCCCTTTCTGGTAGGTATCTCAACCAACAGGTTTTTTACGGATAATACAATATCACTCATTAACGCAGCCTCGGATTTAAAGCATCCCGTAACCAATCTCCCAAAAGGTTGACAGACAATGCCAGGGAAAGAAGAGTTACTGCCGGAAAAAACAGTATCCACCATTCACCGGAAAAGAGATAGTCCTGGCCTATACGGATCAATGTTCCCAGCGACGGCTGAGTAGGGGGTGCCCCTACTCCCAAGAAAGAGAGCGTCGCCTCTGCAATTATTGCGAGTGCCAGACTAATCGTTGCGATAACCAGAACCGGATTAAGAACATTGGGCAATATATGGCTTATCATGATTGCCATGGGTTTCCTGTCGATCAACTTTGCGGCTTGAATGTATTCCTTGCTTTTTTCAACCAGCGTTGCACCACGGACCACGCGGGCAAACTTAACCCAATCGGAAAGACCAATCGCTAAAATCAATACCCAAATGGCCATTTGATCCCTCATCTCAATCGGGGTAAATCCCTTGGCAATGCCGAAAATCAGCATGGCTACCAGAATTGACGGAAAGGTCAGTTGAATATCGGCAATACGCATGATAATGGTGTCAATCCATCCTCCCAAGTAGCCGGCAAGCAGCCCTAAGGCCACCCCCAGCGTCATTGAAAAAACCACAGCCATGAAACCGACAAACAGAGATACGCGCATCCCGTACATAATCGTTGAAAACATGTCCCGGCCCTGGTCATCCGTGCCCATCAAAAAGACTTCGTTGGTGAATGGATTGGGGGTCATCGGTTTTGAAAAACCATTCATCAGGTTCAGGGTTGATGGATCAAACGGATTATGGGGCGCAAGAATCGGAGCGCACACCGCAGAAAAAATTAAAAATACCGTAACAAACAATGAAATGACCGCAACCGGAGAGTGGCGAAATGACCACATCAAATCAGATTGCCAGAAACGCTTTATTCCAATCATTGGCCACCTGTCCTTACCGCACTATCGGAGCGAAGCCGCGGATCGATAGCGTAGTACAATATATCAACGATAAAGTTGATGACGACAAACATAACTGAAATCAATAAGAGATAGGCCGCCATAACAGGAATATCAACAAACTGAATGGCATTGATAAATAACAATCCTACGCCCGGCCATTGAAATACGGTTTCGGTGATAATGGCAAAGGCGATGATTGCACCGATCTGAAGACCGGTAACGGTAACGACCGGGACTAATGTATTTTTTAAGGCATGCCTGAAAAGAACGACTCTATCGGACAACCCCCGGGCGTAAGCAAAGCGGATATAGTCCTGGCGCAGCACTTCAAGCATTTCGGAACGAACTAACCGCATAATGAGTGTCATCTGATACAGACCCAAGGTGATGGATGGCAGAATAATCGCTTTTAATCCGGATGCGGTTAAAAATCCTGTGGACCACCCCCCTATATTGACAACGTCGCCCCGGCCAAAGCTGGGTAACCAGCTGAGTTCCACGGCAAATAGGTATATCAGGAGTATCCCGATGAGAAACGTCGGCAAAGATACACCGATCAAAGACAGGGTCATTATCGTATTGGCAGCAAATCCGTCCCGGTTAATGGCGGTAAAAACGCCAAACACGATGCCGCCAAGTAAGGCAAAAAATACAGACACTGCCGCCAGTTCCAGGGTTGCCGGTGCTCTTTCAGCAATGATATCGGCAACAGGACGTCCCTGGCGGTAACTGACACCAAAATTTCCCTGGCTGGCATTTTGAAGAAACCTTAAGTATTGAACAGGAAAAGGTTGATCCAAACCAAGTTGGGCGCGCAGGCGGGCGATATCCGCATCGGTCCGCTCCTGGCCCAACATATTGTCAATTGGGTCTCCCACAAAACGAAACATGGAAAAGGCAACCAACCCGACAATTGCCAAAACGATAATGGCCTGAAAGCTGCGTCTAATTGTGAATGCAATCATGGCAATTTAATTGAAGGAAACGCATATTTTTTTCAAGTCAATGCATATAACATTGAGGACAAGGATCCCAACCAAAAAAGGAGTAGGAAACCCTACTCCTTTATCTTGATGTTTAATTAAATTTGAAATACTTAACCTTGGGTTGATCTTCAGGTTGAACGATGGTCTCGATATTCGTTGTCATCCCCCAATTCAGCACTTGGTGATGGATCGGCAGATAGAGCACTTCTTCCTGTACCACATCCCAAATCTCAGCAATGGTGGCATTCCGTTTTTCCAGATCGGTTTCTGATGCCAGGCTTTGAATTTTTGCATCAATATCTGTATTGGAGTATCTTGATCCGTTCCAAGACCCGTATTTGGGTCCTTTGGTGTGAACTAAAAAGTTGAATATATATTCAGAGTCAAATGTCGGTACCCCCCATCCCAGCATATAAAAATCAGTTTCCAGATTGTTGATCAAAGGGAAATGCTGTGCTTTGGGTTTGGCGTCAAGATTAACCTTAATGCCAATTTGGGCCATCATACCGACCGCAGCCTGGCAAATGGCTTCATCGTTAATATATCGGTCATTCGGACAATTCAAAGTCACGGAAAAACCATCTGAATAACCCGCGTCAACCATTAATGCCTTTGCTTTTGCAATGTCATTTTCCGGCAATCTGTCCAGCTCTTCTGTCCACCCATTAACAAAAGGCGGTAAGACAATACCGGCAGGGATCGATTGGTCTCTCATGACAACCTTTTGGATCGCTTCTCTATTGATCGCCATATTCATAGCCTGACGAACGCGTTTATCACCAAACGGATTTTTACCGGTTATGTTATCGCTTTTAATATCTGCATCTCCTTGGTTTATTCCAAAGAAAATCACACGGTTTTGAGGTGCTTTTTCAACTTTCAAGCCGCTTTTATTTGCAACTCTCTGTAAATCCTGAACCGGTAAATCCTGCATGAAATGAACTTCGCCTGAAAGGAGAGCTGCCACACGGGTTGCGGCATTCTGAATAGGTGTATAAACGATTTTAGTTACATCCAATGGGAATTTACCTTTTCCCCAATACCCGTCAAAAATCTCCAATACCGTTTTTGCGTCAGGTTCACGGCTTATTAACCTGTAAGGGCCCGTTCCATTTGCGTTTCTGGAACTAAAGGTTTCTTCCCCGCCTTCAAAATCCTGAACATCGACAGCGTTATTTGCCTCCGCCCAATCCTTGTCCATTATAAACATGTTGGTAAGGTTATTGATCATGATTGGATTCGGACCTTTAGTTTCAATTTCAACCGTATATTTTCCGGCTGCGCGAACTTCTTTAACTGACGCAAGCAGTTCTTTCATGTCGCTATTTACTGACATTGCCCTGTTGAGTGAGAAAACAACGTCTTCACTATCAAAATCGGCACCATTATGGAATTTGACCCCTTTTCGAAGCTGAAACACCCAAATATTTGGGTTGCTGGCACTTGGGGCCCATTCCGTTGCAAGAGCAGGTTCAATATCTCCCTTTGAATCCCGAAGAGCCAGGGGTTCATAGATTTGATGACTCACTGTATGGGTCGGACCTTCATTTTGAGCATGGGGATCTATGGTTAAACTGTCTCCTGACCGGGCCCAGTTCAATGTTTTGGCAGTGGCGATACCACTTGCACAAACCATTAAAAATGTTACCAACGCAACTGCAAATAAATGTTTCTTCATAATTAATCTCCTAAAGAATTATGGGGTTACAATCTTTCCAGCTTTTAAGGACATCAGTCAGAGTTAAGTAGATGTTTTCCGGATTTTTGTCAAGAAATACAGGAAGAATTCTATATTTTAAGCTGCTCTCTTCGTATCCCTATCCGCCGGCTGGCCCCGGAATATGGCGTCTCAAACTGCCTGCCGGCTTCCTTAGCAACGGCAGTGTTTATGCCAAAAATCACATGCGATTGCCCTGCTCATTTCGATCAAGACTACGAAATTGTATTGCCTCTTTGAGATGGTCCGAACCGATACCCGGTCGTCCGGCCAGATCGGCAATGGTCCGGGCCACTCGTAAAACCGAATGACAGGCCCGCGCCGACAACCCCAAAACATCCACTGCCTGCTTTAAAATTTTTTGACCGTCCGGGTCGATCCTGCAGAACTGATTCAAATGGCGGGAAGCCATATCGGAATTGGACAATAAAGATACGGGCTGCAGCCGCTCTTCCTGAATCTTTTTTGCCTGTTCAACCCGTTTTTTGATCCGGGATGACGGTTCACCGCTCTTATTTGATGACAAATCCCTGTACGCCACTTTGGGTACTTCAATTTGAATATCAATCCGATCCATGAGCGGACCGGATATTCTGGACAGATACGACTGAACTCGCTGATGAGAGCAGATGCAGCGGCCATTCGGGTCAGATAAATAACCGCAAGGACACGGATTCATGGCAGCCACCAGCATAAATTTAGACGGATAGACCGCCTTGGCGTCCGCCCGGATGATGGCAACTTCCCCATCTTCCATGGGTTGGCGAAGCACCTCTAGAACATTTCTTTTAAATTCAGGCAATTCATCTAAAAACAAGACCCCGTTATGTGCCAGGCTAATCTCCCCGGGCATGGCTTTTGAGCCGCCTCCCACCAGCCCGACATCTGAAATGGTATGGTGAGGAGACCGAAAAGGCCGCTGATTCTCAAACACCGAACTGCCGGCAGACAGCCCCACCACCGAGTGGATCCGCATCACTTCAAGTGCCTCTTCAAATGCAAGTTCAGGCAGAATCGTCTGCAACCGTTTTGCCAGCATGCTCTTTCCGGATCCCGGCGGTCCGACCATCAAAAGATTGTGAGATCCGGCAGCTGCAATCTCCAATGCCCTTCTGGCAAAAAATTGCCCGCACACTTCTGAAAAATCTTTCTGATCCCTTTTATGATCGCCCCGTTTATTCGGTTTTACAGCCAATTGATGGGGTTTGATATCTGAAAATCCGACAAAATAATCAACCAGTTGAGACAAATGCGTTATGCCTAGCACTTCGATTTGCTGCACCATGGCTGCTTCGTCTGCATTTTGTGCCGGAATAATGATTCCTTTCAGCCCCTTTTCCCGAGCCAGCAATGCATAGGAAAGAACGGAGCGGACCGGTTTAAGCCGGCCGTCCAGGGACAATTCTCCGCAGATGAGATAAGAGGAGACCTGTTCGGAAGAAATGATTTGGCAGGCCGTGAGGATGGCAACGGCAATGGGAAAGTCAAATCCGGCCCCTTCTTTTTTAATATCGGCCGGAGCCAGATTAACCACCACCTTCTCCATGGGAAAACGATAGCCGGAATTTTTAATGGCCGCCTTAACTCTGTCCTTGCTCTCTTTGACAGACACTTCTGGCAATCCGACAATGTGAAAACCCGGCAGACCGTTTGATATGTCGATTTCAACCTCAACCACAAACCCGTCAATCCCTGTGACAGAACACGAATTTACCCCGGCAATCACATCTGGCTCCTTTTAGTATTTATTTGTACAAAACGAATTTAAATCAGCACACGACACAACCATGGGTGAACTCATTCATTACAGCGAACTGGCCGTTACTTAAAAGATAGCTGAATTCAAAGGCTTTCCCCGAATTCTCATATAGAAAAAAACTTTCTCATTTTCTTTGCTTTATGTATTAAAATCAGCTATATATAGCAAACAAAAAATAAAATACCGATAAAATTATCATAATGACCTTATGTCGACATATTATATGCAAAAAACCCTGTCACAGCCGGTGGCGGTTTCAGGGACAGGGGTGCATTCAGGAAAAACCGTCCACCTGACCATTCATCCGGCCCCCAAAAATCATGGGATCAAATTCAGACGAGTGGATCTTGCCGGCACCCAGGATATTCAGGCATTGTTTAACCTGGTTGTGGATACCAGCCTTGCAACTGTTATAGGAACAAACGGGGCCATTGTTTCGACCATTGAGCATCTTATGGCAAGTTTTGCAGGATTAGGTGTGGACAATGCCCTGGTGGAAATCGATGATTATGAAATTCCCATCATGGACGGCAGTGCGAAAATCTTTACCAATATTATCGAAGGCGCCGGTATCCGGGAACAGGACGCACCCAAACATTTTTTGATCGTAAAAAAGATCATCCGGGTAGCAGAGGGTGATAAATCCGTGGAGGTCCATCCGGAACCCTGCTTCAAAATCACCTGCAGCATTGATTTTAAACACCCCCTGATCGGAAAACAGAAGCTGACCTTTGATCGGGCCAAGAACAATTTTGCCCGGGAACTGAGTTGTGCTCGGACATTCGGGTTTATTCAGGATATGGAGTTGCTGAAAAAATTCAGTCTCGGCAAGGGCGGAAGCCTTGACAATGCCATCATAATCGATAAAGATAAAATTTTAAATAAAGGCGGGTTAAGATACCCGGATGAGTTTGTCAGACATAAACTGCTCGACAGCTTGGGCGATTTTTCCCTGTTAGGTATGCCGATTCAGGGGCATATCATCAGCCACAAATCCGGACATACATTGAATCATAAATTTATCAAAACCTTTTTGGAAAAAAAAGACGCATGGGAAACAGGACCGGCAAAAGTCGAATGATCAGATTCTCACCCTGGCAGGCATACACGCGTTTGAACAAAACAATTTTAACCTGTTTTGTCTTGCTGCCATTTCTGTTGCCGATATGTATGCCGATTCCGGCACTGGCAGCAGATACAGCTGTTATAGAAAATATTAAACTGGCCAATACAAGAGACGATCTTCTGACTTATTTCGATGTCAAAAATGCCTTTAATGACGATATCACCGAAGCCGTTCAAAACGGGATCCCCACGACGTTTTCATTCTATGTTACGCTTTATAAGACGGATGGATCCTGGTTTGGCAATAAAATCGCAGATATCCAGATCAAATCCACACTAAAGTACAACTCGCTTAAAAAAGAGTATGCCGTGTCCCGGCCATGGAAAGACGATTCAGATCTATTCACCCAATCGTTTGACGAAGCAAAGTCTTTAATGACGGAAATTGACAATCTTAAGATTACCCCTTTAAATAAACTGGTTAAAGGGGATAAATACCAATTACGGATCAAAGCGGAACTCGACAAGGTAACCTTACCCCTCTCCTTGCACCAGGTTTTATTTTTTGTTTCGTTCTGGGATTTTGAAACCAACTGGTACCTTGTAAATTTTACATATTAAATATGATTCTTTGATAGACCTACCTGAAAACAACCCACAATAGAATCAAGTTAGCCATGGCACAGTCAAATCGATTAAAAACCGAACAAGCCAGAAGGAAAAAAGAAGGGTTTCTCATTGTATTGATCCTTTTGACCGTCGGTCTCCTCACCTTCATCGAGATACGGATCACGGACTTTGGGCCTGATTTTCCGTTGTCCAGCACGGTTTTGATGTTCATTCTGATCAACACCAACCTGCTGCTGTTGCTGGCTCTGCTGCTCCTGGTTTTCAGGAACCTTGCCAAACTCTACTATGAAAAAAAAGCAAATATCCTGGGAACGAAACTCAAGACCCGGCTGATAACCGCATTCATTGTTCTGGCACTTTTACCCACAACCGTATTGTTTTTTTTCTCCATTCATTTCATTTCCACAAGCATCGCGTTTTGGTTCAACACCCCGGTGGAACAAACCCTTGAAAGTTCATTGGCAGTCGGCCAGAAACTGTATGAATACATTGAAGAAAAAAACGAATTCTTTGCCAAGCGTGCCGCATTTCAAATTGATTCCAGAAATTTATTGGACAAGGAAAATGAACAAAAACTGGCCCGTTATTCCCAGGTGGTTCAGCGGGCATTTAACCGTCATGCGGTTGAGATATATACACCGGATGCCAAACGGATCAGTCTGTCACTGGCCAGTGAGCTGGAACAGATGCATTTCGGACCGTTAAATTCGACGGATCTGACCGATGTCCCGGAAGGGGACGAGAGCAAAACCATTTCTCAAACCGCCAAGGAAGGCGAATTTTTAAGAACCATTGCTTCAATTCCGTTTGATTCCGACCCTCGGCAGGCAGATGCATTTATCGTTATCACCACCCTGGTTTCCCCTGATTTATCAGAGAACCTGCAAGCCATACTCAAGGGACAGGAAGAGTATCAGCAACTGAAGCTGGCTAAAAAACCAGCCCAGATATCATACTATATTGCACTTTCCATCGTCGCTTTACTGGTTGTTTTCTGCGCCATCTGGTTCGGTTTTGCCCTAGCAAAAACCATTACCATCCCCATCATGAAATTTGCCGAAGGGACACAGCGGGTCACGGCAGGGGATCTGAATTACCAGATTGACTTTGAAACCGATGACGAATTGGGAACCTTGATCAAATCCTTTAACTCCATGACCAAGGAGCTGGCTGCGGGCAGGGAACAGATAGCATTGTCCGGCCGCATGCTTCGGCAACAGAACGCCGAGCTGGAAAGAAGCCGAAATTACATTGAAATCGTACTGAAAAATATTTCAGCCGGTGTCATTTCCGTGGATAAAAAAGGGGTCATTACCACGATTAACAAATCCGCAGAGGCCATGCTCAATATCAACAGCGCAAATATACTGAACCGCACCTATAAAGAGGTGCTGAATTCCGACTATCTTCAGATTGCCGACAAAATATACGACCAGGCGTCTCAGGGTCATGAAAGCCTTGAGATTCCTCTCTCGATAACGATTTCAGGCACACCCAAACACTTTTCTTTAAATTATAACCTTTTGAAAAATGAAGAGAATGGAAATGTCGGAGCCGTTCTTGTATTCGATGATGTGACCGAACTTGAAAAAGCCCAGCGAATTGCAGCCTGGCGGGAAGTGGCCAGACGGATTGCCCATGAGGTAAAAAATCCGTTAACCCCGATAAAATTATCTGCACAGCGGCTGAAACGAAAGTACGGCAATCAGATCCGGGATGATATTTTTAACAGCTGTGCCGATACCATTATAGAGCATGTCGATCTGATCAAAAACCTGGTCAATCAGTTTTCCACGTTTGCTAAATTCCCGGATGCCAATGCGGCCCGATGCCGGATTGAAAATATTGTTTTAGAAACCATTGCACTTTACAAGGAAGGATTGGAGAACGTGGATATCCAATCCCGGTTCTCAGATGATATTCCGGTTCTCAGTCTTGATCACCAGCATATGAAGCAGGCCTTTATCAACCTCATCGACAATGCCGTCTATGCCGTTAACAAGGACGGAAAAATTCTAATAGATGTTTCCTATGACGATATTTTAAAAATTGTGAGAATTGAGATCGCAGACAATGGCAAAGGCATATCAGACGCTGAAAAGACAAGATTATTTGAACCATATTTTTCCACTAAAAAATCAGGCATGGGGCTGGGGCTTGCCATTGTCAGCTCTATCATTTCCGATCACAATGGTGTAATAAGAGTTCAGGACAATATGCCGGCCGGTGCCAAGTTCATTATTGAACTGCCGGCATAGGCATTTAATTAATACAGGAGAAGATTCAGACTATGTACCCCGCCGTATTGGTTGTTGATGATGAAAAAACAATTATTGAATCTCTTGAGGGAATTCTTTCAGATGACGGGTTTGAAGTGATTCATGCCTACAACGGGTATGAAGCATTAAAAAAAATTGAAACAGATTCTCCGGATATCGTTCTTCTGGATATCTGGATGCCCGGCATAGACGGAATCGAAACGCTAAAAGAGATTAAAAAGATCGCTCCCAATCTGCCGGTTGTAATGATTACCGGACACGGCACCATAGAATCCGCTGTGGATGCAACCAAATCCGGTGCATATGACTTTCTTGAGAAACCATTGTCCATTGACAAGGTCATGGTTACCATTAACAATGCGTTAAACTTCAGAAAACTGGAAGAAGAAAACATCTATCTTCGTAAAAAAAGCATTGAAAAAAATTCCATTACCGGCACGAGTCCGGCAGTACAAAAATTATACAGTGAGGTGATGAGTGCGGCCCCTTCCGATTCTTCCATCCTGATTACCGGTGAAAACGGAACAGGCAAAGAGATGGTGGCACGAACCATCCACCAGTTCAGCTTGAGGCCGGAACAGCCGTTTATCATCATTAACTGTGCCGCCATTCCCGAAGAAAGCCTGGATTCGGAATTGTTCGGCCATGAAAAAGGAGCCTTTGACAAGGCCACATCAAAAAACAAGGGCAAATTCGAATTGGCATCCGGCGGCACCCTGTTCTTAGATGAAGTGGGAGATATGAATATCAAGACCCAGGCAAAAATATTGCGGGCCCTTGAATCAAAGACATTCCAGAGGATCGGCGGCGGTAGAACGCTGCATATGGATGTCCGGCTTATCGCCTCATCCAATAAAAACCTGGAAAAAGAAATCGATGCAGGCAACTTCAGGCAGGATCTGTTTTACAGACTGAATGTTATTCCTCTGCACGTCCCCGCTTTGAACGAGAGAACCGAGGATATCCCCATACTGGTTGATACCTTTCTTGAAAAATTCGCCAAACAGGCCGGCGGCACTAAAAAGGAAATCTCAGCGGATGCGGTTTCCCTTCTTGAAAAATACAAATGGCAGGGTAATGTCAGGGAGTTGAAAAACCTGGTGGAACGGCTCTCTATCATGGTGGACACCGATTTGATAACCCTACCCGATATCCCTTATCCGTATAACCCTGAACATCCCGGCGGTGATCCCTGTGATACAGATCTCTTTTACGAATCAGACAATCTGGAGCAGGCAAGAAAAAAATTTGAGCAGGAATTTTTCAGACAAAAACTGGCCAGGGAGAACGGGGATATTAAAACCCTTGCCAAAAAACTGGGAACCACCGTCAATTACATTCAGAAGCGGTTATCATAACAAAAAATGCGGGTGATCAGCGGAATATGCCGGGGAAGAAAACTGATTCCCATTGAGGGCAGCCGGATTCGTCCCACATCCGACCGGGTGAAGGAAGCTGTTTTCAATATCCTGGGTCCGGATATCCGGGGAGCACGGGTTCTGGATCTCTTTACCGGCACGGGAGGGCTGGGTATTGAAGCCATCAGCCGGGGAGCAGGCCATGCCGTTTTTATGGATATCGACTGCCGCACTGCTGAAAAAAATCTGGAGCGATGCAGGCTGACCGAAAATGCCCGTTTAATCAACATCGATCTTCTGAGCAATAACGGGTTTGCGCTCCTTGAAAAACAGACTTTTGATATCGTTTTTATAGATCCGCCATACGGAAACCGATACATCGAACAGATCGTCATAAGGCCGGATTTCTTATCCCTTTTAACTGAAGAGACAATTATTTTAGCCGAACATGGGATCAAGGAAAAATTAGATATTTCGCCTTCATATCTCCATATTGCCCGGCAAAAAAAATATTCAAAAACCATGATTTCCATTTTACACAAACCCAGGACAGGACCGAACCATGACGGAAAAGAGTAAAACAGCCATTTATCCCGGATCATTTGACCCGCTGACCAACGGACATATTGACATCATAGAACGTGCTTTGGAAATATTTGACAAGGTGATTATTGCCGTAATGCACAACCCTTCAAAAAAAGCCGTTTTCACCATGGACGAGCGGGTTGGAATGATCGAGGAAATATTCTCCGATCATCCCGACATTGAAGTGGAATCCCACGGCGGGCTTCTCGTGGATTATGCAAAAACCAAACATGCCGTGGCCATTGTCAGGGGAATGCGGGCCATTTCCGATTTTGAGAGCGAGTTTCAGATGGCCTTGATGAATCGAAAACTGAACAAGGAAATTCAATCCGTTTTTTTAATGACCGGATTCCGCTGGATATTCACCAGTTCATCCATTATTAAGGAAGCCGTTCAGTTTGGCGGAGATGTCTCGGATATGGTGCCGCCAATTGTCCATGAAAAATTAATAAAAAAGTATTCACCTATAAAAAAGTAAAAAAAACATGGATTTATGGCAACTGCATATTTTTGTTTCCGTGGTTGAAAATAAAAGTTTCTCAAAAGCCTCCCTTGCCATCAACCTGTCCCAACCCACGGTGAGCAACCATATCAAGGAGCTTGAAGAACATTTTGAATGCCGCCTGCTCGACCGGTTGGGCAAAACCACGGAACTGACCCAATCCGGCCGAATCCTCTACCAATATGCCAAGCAATTGCTGTCCCTGAGGGAGGCAGCCGAATCGGCCATGCACGATTTTTTAGGCCGGAACAAGGGAGACCTGTTTTTCGGTGCCAGCACGATTCCGTCCGGGTATATCCTGCCAAAGATCATCGGTCCGTTCTCCAATGCATATCCCGATATCCATGTTCATCTGATTTCAGGGGATACCATGCAGATTGTCAGTGAAGTCAAGAATGGAAACCTTGAATTTGGACTGGTGGGTGCCGAAATTGATGATCCGCTGATTGTACAGGAAAAATTGATCACCGATGAGATGAAATTGATCCTGCCTTCGGATCATTCCTGGGCCGGCCTGGAATCCATCAATTGCGAAAAGTTGTTTGATGCCCCTTTCATAGCCAGAGAAAAGGGTTCCGGAACCTGGCAATCGATCATGGAAAGCTTGAAGAGCGCCGGTTTTGATCCGGAAAGGCTAAATATCAGGATTAACATGGGCAATACGATCTCCGTCATCCAGGGAATTTTAAATCGTGCCGGGATCTCTATTCTCTCCACCATCGCAGTCCAGGATGAAATTAACAATAAACGCCTGACAGCATTATCTGTTAATGGCCTGGACCTGAACCGGTATTTTTACCTGACCCTGCCGGCAAGACGGGTCCTGTCTCCCATCAGCAAAAAATTCATCGAATTCACCCGAAAGATGCTTGAATAAAACAGGGCAGCATGTTTGCAGACCGGAACACCCCATAGTTTTATTGAACAAATAATTTCAAAGATTCTATCTGTTCCACATCTTCTGTTTCCATTACGGTAACAATATCCTTGTGCATCCTTTTTTTGAGTTCGCCAAATATCGATCTTTGTTTGGTAAATTTTCTTGCAAATGCCAGGGCATCCTCACGCAGGGCTTCTGCATTTTCGCTTGCTTTGACAATCACATGACTGTTTTCCAGTTCCTGGGCCCCCACCCGTTTTCCGGTCAGAATCATCTCATTGAATTGATATTCAGGAATGGCTTTCCGGACAAATTTGATCATACCCGGCAAAAATGGGATATTGATATCCACCTCTGGAAAACAGAAAAACCCCTTGTCTTTTTTCATAAACCTGAAATCACAGGTACATGCCAGCATGGCTCCATTGCCGAATGCATGGCCATTGATGGCGGCAATCACCGGGACCGGTGCCAGAAGGATTCTTGAAAATACCTTGTTAACAGCAAGAAAAAACGCTTTCATGGTGTCAAAATCCTGTTCATTGAACTTCCCCCCCAGCCAATCAAGATCAATGCCCTGACAAAAATTTTTTTCATCTGATGAAGTTAAAATAATGGAGCTGATTTCAGGATCTTCCAAAATCCGGTCAAAACACCGGTTTATTTGCTCGACAAAATCAGGATTCTGCTTATTGGCACCATTGCACATATTTATAACCCCGACGGTATCATCTTTTTCCCACTCTACAATTGCCATGAAACACTCCCTTTTGATGGTAGATCTGTTTATAGAACGATAACATTGTTTACGTTATGCGAATCCACGGGATAATTCAAGCTAAAAAAAGACCTTTGTTACGCCGATGTCATGCAGAACGGTTTCATACCAACGAATGAATCCGCTTAATTTATAACCGCTTCAAGAATTTTTCATCAATGATCCCGAGTTAGAATCTGATTGACAAGCCCTGGTTTTTCTGACAAGCTTTCGAATTGGTATGATATACAATTTTTATGCGGTAATTTTATAACAAACAGGAACTGGCCATGATAATTGGTATCGATGTCGGCGGCACACATACAGATGCGGTTCTTTTAGACAGCCTGCGCATTGTCAAGAAAATCAAAGTACCCACCGATTCCGAAGATCTTTTTAACACGGTTCTCAATGGATTCACCCAACTCCTGGAAAGAGCCGATCCCAAAGATATTCAACGGGTGGTCCTTTCCACGACACTGACCACCAATGCAATCGTCCAGAAGAGCATGACTCCCGTTGGGATGGTGGTTTCATCGGGCCCGGGAATTGACCCTATGGCATATAAAACCGGTGAGCATTATTATTGCGTCACCGGTTCCATCAACCACCGGGGTAGGGAAAAAGCACCGGTGAATGAGATGGAAATCGAGGATACCGCTAAAAAAATGAAAAAAGCCGGCATTGAATATGTCGGCGTGGTCAGTAAATTCTGTGTTAGGAATCCCAGCCATGAAATCCTGATCAAACGAATCCTGAACCGGCATTTCAAAAAGGTTTTCCTGGGCCACCATGTATCAGGCAATCTGAATTTCCCCAGACGTATCGCCACCACCCATCTGAACGCATCCGTGTTCTCCCTTCATAAATCTTTTTTTGAAGCCGTAAAAGACTCCCTTGAAGAAAAAGGGCTAACCGTTCCCATTCAAATTCTCAAAGCCGACGGTGGTACCATGACGCTTGAATCTTCCATGGCCTTTCCGGGGCAGACGATATTATCGGGTCCGGCGGCCAGCATAATGGGAGCCATTCCCCATGCACCGGAGAATCAAGATGCCATCGTCCTGGATATCGGCGGCACCACCACAGATATCGCTTTTCTGGTAAACAAGGTCCCCCTTTTGGAACCGGTGGGAATCAGGAGAGGCCGATACAAAAGTTTGATCCGGTCATTAAGGACCGATTCAGAGGGAATCGGCGGAGACAGTCTTGTTCAAGTCGTTGACGGTGAATTGAAAATCGGCCCTCACCGGGAGGGGCCGGCCATGGCATTTGGCGGGCCTTCGCCCACACCTACCGACGCCCTTGTGGTACTTGGCTGGATGAAGGAGGGAGATTCGGAAAACGCCCAAAAAGGGATCCATTCCATTGCCTCTAAACTGGGAATGTCAGATACGGATACCGCAGACCTGATTTTCAATCGCTGCTGTTCCATTATATTAAAAAAGACTTTCGAGATGGTGGACCGTCTCAATTCCAAGCCCGTATACACGGTCCATGAATTTCTCGAAGGATATAAAATCAGCCCCAGAAAAATACTGCTGTTGGGCGGACCGGCCCCGTACTTTGCAAAGCGGATCCAGGAGATGTATCATATTGACACCGATGTGGTTCCGGAGTGGTCCGTAGCCAATGCCATAGGGGCGGCGCTTGCGCGGACAACCTGTGAGGTCTCGTTAAATGCAGACACGGAACAGGGTATCGTCACCGCACACGAAGAAGATTTTGCAGAACCCATTTCCAAATCCTTTTCCCAGGAAGACCTTTTGGATACCGCCTATACACTGTTGAAAGAAAAAGCGGTGTTTTCAGGGGCAGACGCGAACGACCTGGACGAAACCGAGGTCATTGAAATGCAGTCATTTAATATTGTAAGAAATTTCTCGCCCAAAGGTAAAATATTCAGGGCCAAAGTCCAGCTTAAGCCCGGTTTGATCAAAGGGTTTGAACGCGTATTACAATAATTGATGAGGATATCATGTTAAAAACAGACCACAAAACCGGCCTGGTATTTTTCCCCGCATTCGACTGGGCGATTGATCCCACCCATCCGGAAAGGGAAGAACGGTTATTGTATACCCAGGACCAAGTAACGGAAGAAGGGGTTTTTGATATTAATGGTATTGTTGAATACAAACCCGATATTGTTACCTATCACGATATCCAAAGGGCTCATTTCTGTGTTCCGGATGAATCAGCCATTGCCACCCAGTCCCACCTGATCAGCGCAGGCGGTGCCAAAGCCATTGCCAATGCGGTCATGGACAAAGATGTAAAGAACGGATTTGCTCTGGTTCGCCCCCCGGGTCACCATGCCATGCGTGTATCCCACGGGGGGCGCGGATTCTGTCACATCAATATTGAAGCCATCATGGTTGAGCACATCCGATCCGAATACGGTGTAAAAAAAATTGCCGTCATAGATACGGACTGCCACCACGGAGACGGCACCAATGATATCTTCTGGCATGACCCGGATGTACTCTTTATCTCTCTCCATCAGGATGGCCGCACCATGTACCCGGGAACCGGTTTTCCAAAGGATCTGGGAGGCCCGAATGCCAAAGGCAGCAACCTGAATATCCCGTTGCCGCCGGGAACGTCTACAAAAGGGTATCTATATGTCATCAATAATTGTGTGCTACCGATACTGGATGAGTTCAAACCCGATTTAATCATCAACTCGGCCGGACAGGATAACCATTACACGGATCCGTTGACCAATATGAACTTTTCCGCCCAGGGATATGCCCAATTGACATCTTTGTTAAAACCCGACATTGCGGTTCTGGAAGGCGGGTATTCCATTGAAGGGGCTCTGCCATATGTCAATTTGGGAATCATTCTTGCCATGGCAGGCCTGGATTATTCCGGAGTGATCGAGCCCGATTTTAACCCGGATCAACTCAGACAATCCGTTGCCACCACCGATAAAATCAAAAAGACCTGTGACCAGATCAATACCTTCTGGGAAGCAAAAGACCAGCTAAGGGACCAGGCAGGTGACCCGGGAGATATACAGATCCGGAACCGGGAAATCTTTTATGACACCGACAATATTTTTGAACGCCAAAAAGAGACGATTCGTATCTGCCACGATTGCGGGGGGTGTTTTCAAATCGATTCCCATGCTGCTCCGGGCCAGCATATCCTGGCAGTTCATATCCCGATCAATGCCTGCCACATCTGCGTAGAAAGCGGATACCGGTTCTTTGACCGGGCAAAACCGGACGCCTATCATTCCATCTTTTTACAGGATCGAACAAAAGATATTTATAAAATAAAATAACCCTGTCTTTGTATTGAAATAACGTTTCGGCCACCTGCCAGATGATGATGAGAAAGAATGACATGCTCCCGGTGCTCAAAAAACGATCCCTTGTGGTCCAAGCCATAAGGGATTTTTTTTGCAGTAAAGATTTTATAGAGGTCGATACCCCGATCCGGTGTCCGTCCGTCATCCCTGAGGCAGAGATCGATCCCGTGGGATCTGACAGGCACTTTCTCCAGGCCTCACCGGAATTATGTATGAAACGCCTTCTTTCCAAGGGGTTTGATCATATCTTTCAAATCTGCAAAACCTTTCGAAAGGGAGAAAGAGGTCCTTTACACCTGCCTGAACTGACACTTCTTGAATGGTACTCAACCCACAGCACCTACCTGGATCTTATGGATCAATGCCAGGCGCTTATTCAATTCATCGCAAAACAGATCCAACAAACGTCCCCCCTATGTTACCAGGGAGCCACCATCAGACTGGACGAGCCATGGGACCGGCTGTCCGTTGAAAAGGCGTTTTCATTATACGCAGACATCCCTTTGGAAACCGCTTTGAAAACCGGACGGTTTGATGAAATCATCAGTTTTCAGATCGAACCCCGGTTAGGCAGAACCAGACCCCTTTTTTTAATGGATTATCCGGCCAGCCTGGCATCGCTTTCACAACTCAAACCGGATAATCCGGATCTTTCCCAACGTGTGGAGCTTTACATTGCAGGCATTGAACTGGCCAATGGTTTTACGGAACTCACCGATCCGAAAGTACAAAGAATGCGGTTTGAAAAAGAGAATCGTATCCGCCGGGACCGGGGGGAATCTCCCCTGCCCCTGCCGGAAAAATTTTTGACCGATCTTGACACCATGCCCCCTGCCGCCGGAATGGCACTTGGTGTCGACCGGCTGGTGATGCTGTTTACCGATGCCGCTACCATAGACGAAGTGGTGGCGTTTACCCCTGAAATGCTTTGATCGGGAAAAAGGCGATAGATTTAAGGCCATTTTCTAAGTAACAACTTTTAACATTAACGGATAAACATAGCCCATAGCCGTATCGTGTGCAAATAATCGACTTTCAGGCTAATTCCCCAGCTCCTGTCTGACAAAAAAGAACATGATCAGACATCCTGCAACAAAGGCCGGGACCGCAATGAAAAAATCCGGCCCAAAAGCCGGCAACTCATTAACGTTTGTGTAAATCCGGACATTTTCATACACCTTTATCACACCGTCTTCTTTTATATATTGCTCTGCCATGATGATGCTCTTTTTGAACGGCCACAACGCATAAAGGGAGCCGGTCATCAATCCGATCAAAAATGCCATGGTTTCATCATAGTGTCGTTTCAAAACCAAGCTGATCAGCCGGGCAAAAAAGAGACCGCCAAAAACAATTCCCATGGAGAAACAGGCTAAAAATAAAATATCGTCCGGGTTAAGCGTCTTTAATCCGGAAATAGCCGAGATCACTTCAAAATATTGACCCATCAGAATGAGCACAAGCGATCCGCTGACCCCGGGCAGAACCATGGCCGATACGGAAACCGCACCGCAAGCCGCCGCATACAGATATTCATCCAGGCTGTACTTTCCGGTAAAAGAGAATGCCTTACCCGATGATTCGAATGCCGCCGCTCCCTGACCGGTCTGATAGAGCACCTTATACAGGTTTGATTTTTTTTCAACCCTGTCATAGGGATTGACAGCCCAGGTCACATATATGGTGGCAACCGCGCCGAAAGCCAGAAAAAAAAGCAGACTGGCCTGTCTTTTTTTAAGCATTTTTACCGGAATGACGATTGAAACCAGAATCAACCCAAAGAAGAGGGCATAGGTCATTGAAAATTGATTAACAACCAAATACTCTATTAAAGTCGATAGACTGAGAATAGCCACCACGGCACCGACAAGCAATTTAAACAGAAAAATAAAATCCTTTTCCTCTAAAAAGCGGATCAGGTTTTTCAATGTTTCGTTTCGGCAGGGTTTAACTGCCAGGTCATAGCATCGGGACAGGATTCCAACGATTGTGGTTTTGTTAATATTGCTCAGAATCGCAAAAACCCGTTCATAGATATTAAAAACCAGTAAAAAGGTACCGCCGGAAACACCGGGAATAATATTTGCGGTTCCGAGACAATAGCCGATCAACAATTCTTTTATCAGAGATACTCTCAATGGTGTGGTTTCCGTATGGAATGGAGAGGGACTAGCCGTCCCAGCCGTGCTGGCCGATTAATTTGACAAACCGGCATCCGCCAAGATTATAAGTTCGAACGCCGTCTTCCGTCTTTTCGAGTTTGATTAATTCCTGGGACATATGTCCTCCCACCGGGATAACCAAACGTCCCCCCACAGCCAGTTGGTCCACCAGGGGCGGCGGTATCTGCTGACCGCCTGCAGTAACGATAATGGCATCAAACGGGCTTTCAGCCTTCCAGCCTTGGGTACCGTCCGAGTACCGGGTGACAATGTTGTGGTATTTTAAAGAATCAAAGAGTTTCCGAGTCTGAAGAAACAAGGTGTTGTTTCTTTCAATCGTATAGACTTTATAGGCGATTTGAGCCAGGATGGCTGCCTGGTATCCCGATCCGGTACCGATTTCGAGGACACGCTCATGCCCTTTGAGTTCAAGCGCCTGGGTCATCTCGGCAATGATATACGGCTGGGAGATGGTCTGCCCTTCACCGATGGGCAGCGGAAAATCACCATAAGCGCTATCTACAAGGGCTTCGCTTACAAACAGATGGCGGGGAACCGTTGCCATGGCTTTAAGGACATCCGGGTCGCGAACCCCTCTGGACAGGATCTGATTTTCAACCATTTCACGGCGCCAATGACCGTATTTTTTAGGCTCTTCTTTCATGCACACTGTCATACCAGCAACCATAGGTTTGGTCAAGACGTTAGAAGGCAACACCGCAGGGCAAACGCATGTAGAATCGGCAGGCTTTTTGATCATTCTATAATATTAAACACTTAGCCCTTTGTCAAAAATTAATCTGCGTTTGCCTTCATCGTGTAACCATCTGAAATCATTTATACTGAATCTTACATGCGATAACCCTGGACAACACCGTTCCGAATTCGCAATATCGATTTTAGGCGGACACGCCTCAGGCCGGGGTCAAGACAAAGCTCACCCACCGGTTAAACATTTAAAGTTGAAATCCGAAAGAAACCCTGAAAAAGACGTTAAACAGATCACCGCCACCTAAATCGCAGCCCGTTTTTAATACCCCGCATATCAGCGATACCGTGCCGTTTTTGCTTTTTAAAACAATCGCTAAATTTTATAAATCACCCGCTTATCGGTAATAATGATGTCCACAGTGTATTTCCTGGATTCCATTTGAATCTGATCCACAACCTGTTCTTCATAAGCCAAAGAGACTTTTCGGCAGGTTTCGGGTAATTTGGTGATCATTTTAGTATAATAATTGTTTCCAAAACCGACGCGGCCGCCTTTATCGTCAAAGGCAAGTCCCGGGATAATGGCAATATCCACGTCTTCCAGAGTTATTTTTTTACACCGTTCGGTGTTGGGTTCCCAAATATCATTTGCGCTTAAAACCAGATCTTTATTGTAATTGCTTATTTTGTAAAGGTTGATGGTATTTTTGGCATCGGTAAAAACAGGGAGGGCCAGTCCTTTTTCAATCTGCAATGCCTTTTTTATAATCTCTTCCGTGGGAATTTCATTGCTTACAGGTGTGTATAAAAAAGCCAGCTGCGCTTCCATAAAATTCGCAAATTCAAACAATTTATGTTCAATTCTTTTATACTTTTGAGCCAACTCTTCTTCGCTAAGGGCGTTTAACCGGTTTGCAACCTGAGTTAAATAATTATTTTCACCGTTTTTTATTTCTTCCATACCCTAAAATTCCTTTTATTACAAAAATGTTTTTAGCAAATATTATACAGAAGTCACCAATTGTCAACCGGCAATAACCATTGACTGTTTACACCCTGCATGGTATCAGGATAAATGGGTTGAAGAATCTTTTAAATTAAGAACATAAGCACTTGCAACGGGGTAAATTAAGATAAAAAATGCTGGATTTAAAATATATCAAACAGAATCTCGAACGGGTTAAAAGTGGAATGGAACGAAGACGGGCAAACATTGATTTTACCTCTCTTTTAAATAACGATCAAAAACGAAAAAACCTGCTGATAGAAATTGAAGCCCTCCGTCAAAAAAGAAATACCGTCTCCGATGAGATCGCAAAGATCAAGAGATCCGGCGGTGACGCTGAAAAACATATTATCGAAATGAGGGAGGTTTCGGAAAGGGTGAAACTATTGGACAGGGACCTGTCCGTGGTTCAGCAGGAAATCGACAGTTTCCTGCTAACGATCCCCAACCTGCCTCATGAGGATGTTCCCCAGGGAAATGACGACACTGAAAACCGGATTGAAAAAACCGTTGGAAACATCAGACAATTCAGTTTTAATGCAAAGGCGCATTGGGAGATCGGTGAGGAATTGGGAATTCTGGATCTGCCCCGGGCAGCCAAGTTGGCCGGCGCCAGGTTTCCGTTGTACCTGGGTAACGGCGCCAGACTTGAACGGGCGCTGATCAATTTCATGCTGGATATCCACATTACCGAACATGGATACACAGAGGCCTTGCCGCCTTTTATCGCCAACCAGGCCACCATGACCGGAACCGGTCAGCTGCCCAAGTTTGAAGAAGATCTGTTTAAACTCAAAGGTTGGGACTATTATTTGATTCCCACGTCTGAAGTTCCCATAACCAATATCTATGCAAATGAAATTGTAGAAGAATCCATGTTGCCGTTCAAGTTTACGGCCTATACCCCCTGCTTCAGGTCAGAGGCCGGTTCCTACGGCAGAGATACCAAAGGGTTGATTCGGCATCACCAGTTTAACAAGGTGGAGATGGTCAAGCTGACATCCCCGGAAACCTCTTTTGATGAGTTGGAATCCTTACTGGCCAATGCAGAGGTAATTCTTCAGCGCCTGGCGCTTCCCTACCAGGTGGTGACCCTTTGTACCGGAGACCTGGGTTTTTCCGCCACAAAAACCTATGACATTGAAGTCTGGATGCCGGGTCAGGACGATGGAAAAGGAAAGTACCGGGAGATCTCATCCTGTTCCAACTGCCTGGATTTTCAAGCCAGAAGGGCCAATATACGGTTCAGAAGAAAAAACGGCAAAAAACCCGGGTTCGTTCATACCCTGAACGGTTCAGGCCTGGCCGTGGGAAGGACTCTTGCCGCTATACTCGAGAACTACCAGCAGGCAGACGGGTCTGTTAGAATCCCCGATGCACTGGTCCCTTACATGGGGGGACAAAAGGAGATTCGAAATGAGATATGATTACTCTTTTGAAGATATAGAACCCTATGTCATCCCTCGGCCCAACGGAGAACTCTACTATAAATGCCTGGGCTGTTCGGCTGAGTATTCTATTGAAAAACTGCTCTATGTCTGCCCGGAATGCAACCAGGTTCTGTTGCTCCACGATCGGAACGCCGATCATTTAAAAAAGATATCCGGTCAAACCTGGCAGAAGATTTTTGATTTTAGAAAGATGCTTAAAATTCCGGCGTTAAAGGGCATCTACCGATATCATGAATTCATTGGATCATGCATCCCCCTGGATTCAATTGTATACCTGGGCGAAGGCCATACCCCGGTGGTGGAAGCAAGTGACCATTTAAAAGAAAAAACAGACGCAAATTTTTATTTTAAAAACGATGGGCAGAATCCTTCGGCCTCATTTAAAGACCGGGGAATGGCCAGTGCCGTTTCCAGCATAAAGTATCTGGTCGACCAAAACCTTGTCTCAGATGTGATTGCCGTTTGCGCATCCACAGGGGACACGTCGGCGGCTGCGGCATTGTATGCTTCCTACCTGGATCCGATGATCAAATCGGCGGTTTTGCTGCCCCATAAAAAAGTAACATCCCAGCAATTGTCCCAACCGTTGGGAAGCGGTGCCCGGGTGTTTGAGATCCCGGGAGTTTTTGACGATTGTATGAAGGTGGTGGAAACCCTTTCTTCATCTTATCCGGTTGTCCTTTTAAATTCTAAAAATGCCTGGCGAATTTTAGGCCAGGAATCTTTCTCATACGAAATCGCCCAGGATTTTGACTGGGATATGGCAGATAAAGTGGTGGTGGTTCCCATAGGCAATGCCGGGAACATCTCCGCCGTAATGAACGGGTTCATCAAGTTTTACGAAGCCGGCATCATTAACCGGTTGCCCAAAATAATTGGTGTCCAGTCCGAACACGCAGATCCGGTTTATAGATATTACCTGGAACCGGATGAAAATAAGCGGGTGTTTAAACCCGTTGATACCCAACCCAGCGTTGCCCAGGCCGCGATGATCGGAAACCCGGTATCCATGCCCCGGGTCATTGAGATTGCTCAAAAATACAATCGGCTGATGGAAAAAGAGCAGGTCTTTTTCGTTCGGGTGACCGAACAGGCGATTATGGACTGGCAATTAACCGCAAATGCCGCCGGGCATATCGCCTGTACCCAGGGTGGTGAGTGCCTGGCAGGCTTGGTGGCGGCCCGAGAGAATAAGATTGTATCTAAAAATGAAACCGCCATTCTTGATGCCACGGCCCATGCCATCAAATTTTCGGAGTTCCAGGATCTCTATTTTAATTCCACGATTTCCGAATCATATAAAGTTGTTTCAAACCCTGAAAAGATCAACCTGCCGACCCTGATATTGCCTGATACCCCCAATTTGATGCCGTCTCAAAAGAACCGGCTGGCACCAGCAGATCTAAAAAAATTTGTAAATGAAATATCCGATAAGATAGCAAACCAGTTGGGTTTAAACGTCTTTTCATAGTTGGTTTATGAAAAAAAAACTTTTTTTCAACATATCCTGGTTCACCAGTCTGGCCGTGTTCTGTGTCAGCTTTTTTGTGGCAGTCTCTGCCGGGGCAAAAGGGGTTAAAACATCTTATAAAAGATATTCTATTTTTAAATATCAGAATGAATATATCCTGTGTGAGCCGTATACGGTTAAAAAAGATGACTGGCTGTATAAAATATTCCGAAAAAAAGGAGAAATCGCAGAAAAGGATTTCCCCCACTTTCTTCTGATTTTTAAAGAACTCAACCCTCAGATTTCCAATATTGACGCCATCGAACCCGGTATTCCCATCCTGATCCCGTTAAAAAAGGTTGATAAAAAAGATTACGATCTGAGTCCGTCCGACAATATCGATGTGCCGGTAATTGAATTTTCCACATTGCCGGATGATAAGATTCTGGCCCCGTTTATCAGAAAACATACCGTTAAAAAAGGAGAAAACCTTTCCGGCCTGATAAACGAACAATTCCTTGAAAGGGGAAGGCGATTATCAGAAGAAGGATTAAAGGCCTTTCAGTTGGCAAATCCCCATATTCAAAATGTCAATATCATATTTGAAGGGTCTGATATTTATCTGCCGGACCCATCCATTAAATCTCAACCCTGGTTCCGTTCATTTTTTCCTCAAAAAGATGAAAAAGAAAATAGATCCGCCCGTCCGCCGTCTCTGGAATCACGGGTGAACGAAATGCAACTGCTTCAACTCAAAAAATACAGTTCACTGGTCGGCGCCACCCTCCTGAGCCGGGGTAAAATGTATTTTCCGGGTAACGAGGGTGACAGACAAGTCCTTGATCTGTCCGACACCCCCATTATAAAAACCAAAGATGGCGGTAAAATTTTGGTCCTTTCAGGAATCAATCAAAACGAGGTTCTTCTTAAACAGGTTCGGGAGTATTGGAAGGATTTACGAATCCAGATGATGACTGAAACTTTGGAGCAGTTAAAAACAGCTGAAAAAAACGAATCCGCCATAAAACCCGGTGTGTCGATTAAAAATAAACAGCTCGTGAAAAACCTGCTGGATCTGACACCGTATGAGTATATACCTGATGCATCCATACCGTTTACACTGAACAACATTCGGCTGGAAGCGAGTTTTGGCAGAATTATCAGAGAAGATCAAACCGATCTTCTGATCAATTTCGGCAATGTTTACGGAAACGCCCTTGACATCCTGTCAAAAAAAGAATTTGACATTATTTCCATCACCTCCCAGTTAACATCACAGGAAATCTCTCAACTCGTTTTTTCAAATCTCGGATATGCAACCTGGAATGATCCCTCATTCCATACCGGTATGCAGTTGGAGAGCATTAAAGGGGTTTATGCAGTCAAAAAAAACGAGAAGTTGTTTATACCCGAAAACCCATTGACTGCCTCAGCCATTGCCTATTTAAAAAAAGAGGAGGTCAAAATTTTGCCTCTTCTATCCCCTTAGAAAATAAAGGAATAAAGGACGAATGATGTACCAATCCATTCTGATTTGTTTGAGCGCTCTGACGATCTTTCTTGCCGCATCCTGTGCCACTGGAAATTTTGAGCAGCAATCCAAACAAAAAGAGATTGCAAGGGCGACCCAACGGTTAGGTGAAGAACAATATAAAAACGGAAATTTTACAGCGGCATTAAAAAATCTTCTTCAAGCGAAAAAAAGCCTTGCCGACGACCCCTATCTCCATAACAGCCTCGGATTGGTCTATTTATCGAAAAACCGACCGGATCTGGCTGAAAACCATTTCAAGCAGGCACTTCGCCATAAACCGGATTATATCCAGGCAAAAAACAATCTTGGCGGGACATATATGAAACAAGAAAAATGGGAGCCTGCGGTTCAGCTATTTAAAGAGGTATCGGAAAGCCTTTTATACGCCACCCCTGAAAAACCGTTATCCAATCTGGGGTGGGTCTACTTTCACCAAAGCATGTTTAAACAGGCAAGACGATATTTTGATCAGGCCCTTGATATCCGGCCCGGATTCATCAATGCTGTCCACGGGATTGCTTCCATATACATCAAACAGCAAGACTATTCAAATGCCTTCTCTTTTCTCCATGCGGCGCTTGAAAGGAACCCCGGTGCAGCTGTCTTACATGCTGATCTGGCAATCGCATATGAGGCAACCGAGAATTTATCCCAGGCCAGGAATGCATGGAATGTGGTTTTAAACCTGGTTCCCGAGCAATCCAATCTGGCAAAAGATGCCAGAAAAAATCTTTCCCGGTTAGAGTAGAGACCCTCTCCTTGAGTCTGCCGTTTCCTATCTTTTTCCGGTAATGATATTCTCTTTTTGTTCCAGTTGTACAATGGAGGGCGTAATAAAAATCAGCAACTCATTTCTATTATCAACATTTGTATCTTTTCTGAACAATCTGCCTAAAATGGGGATACCGGATAGAACTGGGGTTCCGATAACCCCTTTATTGTCAGTTGTTTTCACAATCCCTCCAATAACAACCGTATCATTGTCATTGACCAGAAGCTCGGTTTCGGCTTCATTGGTGGAAAGGCTGGGAACTCCACTTACGATATCATCAATGTCGTTTTTCGTCAGATACACATTCATGGAAATCCGGTTATCCGGAGTCACATGGGGTGTGACCTCAAGCAATAAATCAATGCTTTTAAATTTTACGGAGGACCCGCCGCTGTCATCCCTTTCAAGGTAGGCAAACTCAAGTCCCTGCTTGATTTTTGCTTTCTTGTTATCCAGGGTTAATATCCGGGGTGAAGAAACAATTCTGACATCTCCTTTTACTTCAGAGGCGGCGATCTGGGCATTCAATTGGGTGAGTGAAGAACCGAAGAGCCTGAAAAAGTTGAAGGTTCCGGTATTGGCCGGATTTGAGGCAGTTATAGGCTGATTCAGTGCGATGGTAAAATCCGTCTCCCCCGCAGTTGGTTCGTTTCTTTCAGACAGGGCCAGGCCGATTCCAAGTTCTTTGGAAAAATTCTTGGTGACCTCAACCACCTTGGCTTCAATCATGATCTGGGGCGTGACCTTATCGAGCCTGAAAATGATCTCCTTTGCCTGCCCAATCTTTTCTTGGGTGTCCGTGATGATGATCATATTGGTCCGATTATCCACACTGAGCGTTCCCCTGTCCTTGGTGAGAATTTGGGAGATGTGCGGCTTGATATCCGAGTCTGCATCGGAATAGTTAATGGGTATATATTCGGTGGTCAGCGGTTCAAGGCTCTTTCTCTGTTCCAAGGATTTTTTCCGAGATTCGATCGCTGCCTGACGCAATTTTTCTTCATTATCCAGGCTCTCAAGCGTTGCGATCCGAATGACATTTCCCTCTTTTTTCTGCCCCAGATTATTCATTTTCAACACCAGGTCCAGAACCTGGTCCCAGGGAACCGGATTATCGAGGGTTAAGGTTACCTTGCCTTGGACATCGTCATCAATGGCGAAATTCAACCCGCCCACGCTTCGTAAAATCCTGAACACATTTTTTATATCTGTTTCAAAAAAATCGAGCTTAATTTTTTCACCTGTATAGGTTTTCGGCCTGTCAAATATCTCCCCATCTGGATCCGTTTCTCTATTATCCGGCAAAACAGGTTCAAACTGCGATCTTGCTTCCATCTGCGGCTGCTGCGCCATAAGATCTTGATCGTTTCCCGTCGAACCGCCTATTTTCTTTTTGGCTTTGCCAAATACAGGCGGTTCCACCCGGGATGCTTCAAAGTAGAGAGATAAAATGTTTGCATCCTGGACCACACGAAACGGAACCTGATCCCTGGTATTAATCTCAATTTTCGCATCCTTCTCTTTGCCCGGCATTTGCATCGGCATCAAACTTTCAACTGCAGATTTAAAATAATAGGTCAAAATGGGCCGTTCATGATGTTTCGGGATAATGGTGTTATACAGGTTTAAATAGAGCTTTTGATCTTCTCCCTGAATAATGTCGTATCTTACCGGATGGGTGGTCTTAACGATAATATCCGATGTTCCGTCTTCCATGGTATTGAATTCGATATCCGTCATCCGTGCCGTTTTGTCAGAAAAATCCATTGGCTTTTCTTCTTTGGGTTCGGCAACCAAATTCAAGGGTGCCGGATCTGTTTCTATTTTTTGGGATACCAGTGCAACCGGTTTCTCACCGGTTGCTTTCATTGCCGGCACGTTCGTGCCGGACAACTTTACGGTCAGTGACTCCGCTTCTTCGAGCATCTCATAGTTGAGGTCCTCATTGAGTAGTATCTCCACTTTGGCGGTTGTCTGTTCAACGTCGGCATAGGCAACGACAATATCTGTAACGTTTTCCGAGTCGATCAACGGGACCTGTAAGCCGTCCTCTATTCTAGTATTGGGCAGGTAAACGGCAATGCCAAAGGGAAAGGACTGCTTGATTGAGGTATAAACCAGTTTTTGATTACCCCGGATCTCTATATCAACGGATTGGGCAGACTGTTGCACATGGAGGGAGGATATGTGTCGCAGAACGTTGTTTACCGGTTCAGAACCGGTTTTAATCCGTTCTTTTTCCAGCCCGATCCGTTCCTCGTTTGCAGCTTCGGCTTTAACCGGTTCCGGCTGCCGGGCCATACACCCGGAAATAATAAAAAGAGCCAGACAGATCAGACCGTACCCGGCAAGGCGTCTTATTTTTTTTGACTGAAAAACAGGCATATTACTCCCCATCGCTTAATTTATGTAATTTTATTTCGTGAATCTGCTCTTTGAGCTGCCCTTTGTAATCCCTGACCGGTTCTTTAACCACAATGCTTGCATCTTTTATTTCAGATACGCGTCCTTGTCTTTTACCGATATATGTTCCGATTTTAACCTCATATCCTTTTCCGCTGGCTTCTTCGACCATGGCAATGGACCGGTCTTTCATCTGCAATACCGCCACCAGGCGAATCTGACTTAAATCGATTTTCTCCAAAGGCGTCAGGATTCGTTTGGGCCCGGTATCCTCAGCAACAGGTGTTTCTTCAACCGTTTCCTGAATTAATGGTATAAACGGATCAATCTTTCCCCTGGCGTCGTAGTGACTTAGCTCGGTTTCTTGGTTTAAATCAACCGGCACCAGGGTTTCAGGGTTCTTTTCAGGCTCTTTCATGACCGGTTTATTTTCATCGGAATCCATCTCTTTCTTGTCCGAAACGGCCAATGGTTGTGTGTTTTCTATCGCTGCAGGGGCCGGCGGCAGGATCTTTTTTTGAACCGCGGAGGGTTGCGGTTTTTTAGAAACAGGTGCAGAAGAGTCGTCACATCCCAACAGACTAAAAATAAAAATCATTAAAATAACGGATATTTTTAATCCGGCAGCATTCATTGCGTTTGACATCCCTATCTTTTCTTTCGCCTTTTCGTTTCAGGCTCTTCTTTTTGCTCAACAAACATATATGTGACGGCTTTACAGCTCAGTTCAACAATATTGCCCTCTTTTTTGGATTTGACGTCAACATCGTTGATATTCACAATCCGGTTCAACCGGACAACCTGGTAAAAGAAATCAGTGATTTGGTGATATCGTCCCTCCAGTTTTATGGCGATCGGAATTTCTTTATAAAACGGCTGACTGATTTCAGAGGCTGGTTTGAAAAGGAGAAAGTCCAGCCCTGCATCACTGCCTGCCCTGGAAATTCCCGTTAATAAAGAGGGAAGTTCCCTTTTATCCGGCAAGGCTTTCATGGCAATATTAAATTCCTCCTGTTTTGCCGCCATTTTCTGTTCCATTTCCAACAATACGGCTGCTTCACGCTTAAATTTTGCCAATTTTGTTTTTTGCCGGGTATATGTTGATTTCGCGTTTTTCAATTCTTTGTTTTTAGGTGTATAGATAAAATAATAATAGACACCGCCTATAAGGGCAAAGGTAATCAGACAGGTCAACAGCCTTTGGACTTTAGTCAATTCCCCGATTTTTTCAAAAACTGGCTTCAGTTTCTCTTTTACCGGCCCGAGTAGATCTTTTTTCTCGCTTTTACTGCTCATTTTTTACCTTTTGCCACAGCGTCTGTATTCTCCTTTTTAGGCTGTGCCTTTTGACAGAGGAGTTCAAAGGACTTGAGCATCAAATCATTGTTAAATTTCTTCATTTGGGCTGTTTTTAAATCCACCTTGCTGAAAAGAGAAGATCGTTCCAGGTTTTTCATGAAATCGGCAATGGTCGGATTATCAAAGGCAATGCCTTTGATTGAAACCGAAATGGCTGTGGTTTTAATCTGTTCCAGCCACATCCTTTCGGGAACAATCAATTCCGTCATCATATCAAACAATATCAATTGCTTGTCACGTTGTGCCTCCAGGGAATATACAACATCAAGTTTTTCATCCAGCCGTTTCAAATCCGCCTTTATTTTCTGGACCCGGGCGGCTTTTTCCTGAAATTTGGCTATCTGGCTATTCACTTGCTGGGTTTGCGCCGTTACAGCCTGAATCTGTTTGGTAATCAATTGAGTATAATAAAACAGGGCAGCCAGAGTCAGCAGTATCAATAATAAAAAGATCGACACCTGGCGTCGGATATTTTCCTTTTTTCTTGCTACTCTAAAGGGTAGTAGATTAATCCGTATCATTTATCATCTATTCTTCTTAATGCCAGTCCAATGGCAATGGGAGCCAATGGCCCTGCTTTGGTTATAAAGGATTCCGGGAATTTTTTTTCATTTATGATTAATCCTTCAAACGGGTTTATGATCGAAATATCCGCTTCCAGCTCTGATAGCAACGCCTCTTTAAACCCCTCAATGAATACACCGCCTCCGCTTAAAATAATTTTTTCAACCCGTTCGTCATTGGCACCTGACTGAAATGTATTAACGGCCTCACAAATCTCAGAACACCAGGATTGAGACACCTTTATACAGATTCTCTCAAAATCATCTTCATTGACTATTCCATCGGCATCTCCGTTCATTACTGCCATGGCGTCTTCAATGCCGACATCCAATTGCTCATTTATCTCTTCCAGTATCTGGTAGGTTCC
The DNA here is from genome assembly GCA_028280105.1 of Desulfobacula sp. GTDB lineage: Bacteria > Desulfobacterota > Desulfobacteria > Desulfobacterales > Desulfobacteraceae > Desulfobacula. The sequence continues at coordinate 33,302 of JANQML010000087.1, forward strand.
TGAAACCGTATCCCGCATCATTAAAGAAGCATTGGCCTTCAAGATATTAAGAGAGGTTTTTGAAGCCCCCACATCAATGAGGAGTGTTATCTTCTCCTTGCTGCCATAGGGCAAAATTTCATGGGCATTCTGCAATGCAAAGGTATCCACATCGATTATTCTAGGATTTAACCCGGCCAAGTGGATGAGTTCGATATATTCCGCCACCAGATCTTTTTTAACCGCCACCAGCAGCACGTTGATTTGGTCAGGAGAGAATTCGCTTTCTCCTAATATTTGATAGTCAATATTCACATCATCGATATCATAGGGGATGTACTGCTCGGCTTCTGAAAAGATCGTATCGTGGAGTTCTTTATCCGGTCTTTTGGCGGTATTGATTGTCTTAATGACCACCGAATGGCCACCGGTGGATATGGCGACATTTTTTTCTCTGATTTTATGGGATTTAAACAATGTTTTTATATCATTGGCCACGCTTCCCATATCTGCAATCCGACCTTCGACGATGCTCCCGGGCGCGATGCGGCTCATCCCGAATTTATTGAGAAGATATCCCTTTTTACTCGGCTTTAACTCTGCAACTTTTATAATTGAAGAACCAATATCAAGGCCGACAAGATGATCTTTTTTTCCAAACACCATAAACTGTCACATTAAGTTGGTTAACCCCGTTACCGTTTCGGGACAAACAGGAATCAATCTTTTATATTGATATGTAGCACCAATATGTCTATACTCACTTGTAAAGTCAAGGGATTTCAAGTCTTAGATACATTAATAGCAAAAATAAAAAGGGCTTGTCAAACCCAAAAACATGTTAATTATGAAATAAATGCCACAAAAAATAAATAAATCTCAAACCGGTAAACCGTTCCGTCTTGTCAAGTTTTTCACCTTTTCATCACTGGTCATCATGTTTACGGCAACCCTTGTCATTGCAGCTTTAAATGCACACTGGGTCCGAAACCTTTTACTTGAAAAGAGCAAGGAATACGACACCTTACTTGTAGAAAATTTAAATCATCAAATCTTTTCACGGTTTCTGCTGCCTGCCATCATTAAATACGGCGAGGTTCGCCTCAAGGAAAAAGAGCAGTTTCAGCTCATGGACAATGTGGTCCGGTCCACACTTCACAGTTTCAACGTTGAAAAGGTGACCATATACAATCATGAAAATATTATTTCATACAGTTTTGACACCAGTCTTATCGGGCAAAACAATGCCGGTGGCGTTCACTATGAAAAAGCCATGAAACAGCAGCCCACCTCCCGGCTGATTCAAAATGGCAGCTTTTTGGAACTCTTATTCTGGTATCCTGAAGAAACGAAAATCGTCACATTTTCTCCATTAAAAACTTCGCAGCAGATGTTGGTTGGGGCCCGGCCAAGGGTATTGGGCGTTGTTGAAATCATTCGTGATGTGTCAGACGATTATAAACAGGTTTTAAAACTTCAAGGACTGATTGTCGGATCTTGTTTTATTGTTATGGGGATTTTATTTGTCGTCCTGCGATTTGTGGTCAAGCATGGTGAAAAAATTATTGAAAAAAGAGCTGACGAACGGTTGCGGCTTGAAGAGAAACTGCGTCAGGCAGAGCACTTATCCGCAATTGGAGAGATGACTGCCGGTGTTTCACACGAAATCAGAAATCCGCTGGGTATCATTAAAAGCAGTGCCCAGCTGCTTAAAAACAAGATGAAAAAGCTTGATGCAAACACCAAAATTCCGGATATCATTGTTGAAGAGTCTGGGCGTCTTGATCACATCATTACCGACTTTCTCGATTTTGCCCGGCCCAAAGCACCTGATCTTCGCCCCTGTCATGTTAATGAAATCGTTGAAAAAAGTATTCTATTCCTCACCCCTCAGTTCGAAGAGAACAATATTGCCATACAAAAGGAAATAGACAACCGGCTGCCCCAAGTATTGGCGGATTCGTCCATGCTCTATCAGGCGTTTTTAAATATACTTATCAACGCCTGCCAATCTCTGTACAATGACGGCAGCATCATCATTCGGACCGCATATAAAGACGGAAAGATACGGATCAATTTTATTGATGACGGACCGGGCATACCGGACGAAGTGATTAAAAAGATATGGACCCCTTTCTTTACCACCAAAGATACAGGAACCGGCCTTGGACTTGGAATTGTAAAAAATATGATTGAAGCGCATACCGGGAGCATATCGATCGGTAATAATGAACCGGTCGGAGCCAATGTTGAAATCCTTCTGCCGGTATAGGAGACGGTGCTTATGGAAAATATCCTGATTGTTGATGATGAAAAAAACTATCCCATGGTTATCGGCGAACTTCTCCAGGAGGAAGGTTATACCACATGCACCGCCTCAAACGGTATGGAAGCCTTGGACATCTTATCCCATGAATTTGTGGACCTTGTTCTTACAGATGTAAAGATGCCGGGTATGGACGGCATCCTTTTGCTGGAAAAAATAAAAGCCGTCAACCCGGATATTCCGGTCATCGTCATGACCGCATACGGCAGTGTTGAAAAAGCAGTGGAAGCTATGCACAAAGGTGCCTATACGTTTATCCTCAAACCCTTTGAAAACCAGACCCTGATTGCTCACATTGCCAAAGCCATCTCTGTTTACCGGATTGTTCAGGAAAATAAAATACTGAGAGAAGAGATACGGACCCGGTATAATTTTGATAACATCATCGGTAAGAGCAAACCCATGCAGGAAGTCTATGGCATCATCAAAAAAGTGGCGCCGTCCAGCGCCTCTATCCTGATTGAAGGTGAAAGCGGAACCGGTAAGGAATTGGTTGCAAAGTCCATCCATTACAACAGCACAAGAAAAGACAATGCCCTAATCGCCGTTAACTGTTCGGCATTTGCCGAAACACTTCTGGAAAGTGAGCTTTTCGGTCATGAAAAAGGGGCATTCACCGGAGCTGCGACCATGAAAAAAGGCCGGTTTGAACTGGCCCACAAAGGCAGTCTCTTTTTAGATGAAATAGGCGAACTCCCCCTGGCACTTCAGGTTAAACTCTTAAGAGTGCTCCAGGAAAAGACCGTTGAACGAGTTGGGGGAACTGATTCCATACCGGTTGACTTCAGGCTCATCGCTGCAACCAATAAAGACCTGGAGCATGAAATCCGCCAGGGAAACTTCAGGGAAGACCTCTATTACCGCCTCAATGTTGTCAAGGCCGTCATTCCGCCTTTAAGGAAAAGACCGCAGGATATCCCCCTGCTGATCAACCATTTTATTGATAAGTATACCCCTGATTCGGCACGACCGGATAAAAGATGTGAAATAGACCCCCATGCGGTCCAGTTGCTTTGCGAATATCCCTGGCATGGCAATGTCAGAGAATTGGAAAACATGATCGAAAGGTCTATGATACTCTGTTCCGACAATATCATCACCGTATCCGATCTTCCGCAGCAAGTACGTCAAAACAAAGATAATACGGTCAATTTAGAGGGAATACCAGAGGGGGCCGGCCTTGTTGAAACGCTTGCCGCTGTTGAAAAAAAAATGATCCAGCAGGCAATGAAAAGATCCGGGAACGTTCAGACAAAAGCCGCAGAATTACTGGGTATTGGAAAAAGCGGTCTTAATCAGAAACTAAAAAAGTTTAATATCGACAAGTAAGGCAAATTCCGGATCTACGGCTTGGCCGATTCAATTTTCAACTGATGAGTATCCGTTCGAAATCAAGGCTGTTTCCATACTTTTTGGCAACCAATTTTCACCGATGATGTTATTACACACTTAAATGTGACGGTTAATTTTATTTAACAGGCCTTCTTTTTTAAAACAAAAAAACAAGTTACAATCAATGTTTCCGATTTCCCTCAAAAATCAATGCGCCATCAATCCTTTTTGCAAAAGAGTTTAAAATCTTAAACGCTATCTACAAGTTCATTTTCTGCCTATATAATTAAACAGTTACTCCAATTTCAATCCAGATCAATGCCCAAGGCGTTCAAAATAATGAACATTCACGGATCCGGATCGAATATCTGTCGGCTGTGACTATTTGTTCTTAATTTTAATGAGATATAAAATCGATATCAAATTCAGCATATTATAAGATTAAAAAAATTTTCTGTAAAAAAGAAGGGTTCGGCAGGAATTTTGCATTTACTTTTAGATAAGATAATAAATCACTAACGAAATGTTGGTTATTTCATCTTTTTTTCCTTTTCTAAAAAAGGCTGCCTGCGAAAAATCGCTTGGCAGCCTTTTTTAGTTTCAACCTATCTGATCATATCGATTTGACCTTTAGCGATTGGCAGGTAAATGGAATTCTGGTGATCAGAAACTATTGTTTCATACATTTTCTTACTCTCGGCGATATTGCCGGAGTTTTTAGAGATCATGGCAAGGGCAAACCCGGCCTCATCCTTTAGAAGATTGGTTTCTGATTCTTTAATTTGCTGAAAATACTGTGCAGCCCCGCCAAAATCCTTCTTGGAAAGACTGACATGCCCTAATGAGGCCAGGATGAAATTTGTCATCAGGGCCTGGCCTTGGAAAATTGCCAGGGCTTCCTTATAATGGATAAGGCTTTCATCAAATTTCGAAGCGTCATAAGATATTTTAGCGAATTTCAACCGGGCCTGTTTTCCGGCGTGGGTATTGGAATACTCTTTAAAAACGGTCTCAAATGTATCTTTTACTTCAAGATATCCTTTATAAGGATCTTCAAATCCAGCATATTTGGCCATTGCCCGGCTGACCTTCAGTGCAGCGGTATCTTCAGATTTCTGGATACTGAGCATTACAGCTGAAAATACTATGATTACAAGCAAAACAACACCGAGTCCCATGAAAAAAAGATTTCTTTGCTCTTTGAGGACAACCATGCCCTTAATTAAATTTTCCTGAAAAAAGTCTAGTTTTTCCAGTTCTTTTTTCCGTTCATTTGAAACCTTCTGATCCGCCATTATCGTTTTTCCACCTCTAAATTTAAAAAAGTTAACATTACCATATCAATGAATCGTGTATCCAGCCGACATTTCCATCCCCATGTTTGATTTTGACCCAGCGGCTCCCTTTTTTTCTTTCCAGAACCTTAAACGGCACCCCTCGTTCCACGGTAAAGATAATTCTTCCGTCTTTAGACCCTTTGGACCGGACGTTGCAGCTGCCTTTTGAAATATTTGTAATCACCGAGGAGATGTTACCCACAAGTGATTCATGCACCCAGGCAATGTCTGCTTCAAAATCTTTAACCTTATACCATTTGCCCTTTTTTTCAATCACGATAAGCGGGTAGTATTTCTCAGCCTGCCATAGTTGATCATATTGTGTCCCCGGTCCGGACCGCATATTTGCTTTTTCAGCCGTTATTCCAATCCGCTGCCCGGAAGCCACTGCTGTACCCGCCAATATCAACACAGACACCACACAAAAAAACGTCCGTTTAACAGCAGTAGATTTAATTGCACTGGGATAAATTGAATACATCATATATTTTGCCTCCGTCATTTCTTCTATTCAATATCCGATATCAATACTGAACGGTATACCAGAAAAACCCCTCCCCATGCAACCGCGCTTGTATAAATCACACTAAATCCGGTTCATTTTTCAAAAGCCGCTTTTACATATTTTTTAATAACAACATTGCAAAAAAAAGAGGACAGATCCGTGAAGCGTATGACAAAAAGGCAACCGATCTTACCGCTATTGTCGTAAAACTGAAAGCCAATAAAAAGATCCAGACTATTATCAATTGGTCCATTGTACCGGCCCAGTCTATTGTTGCCAAAAACACCCGCATCAACCCCGGCCTTTGGATATAAACCGGCTTAACTCATCAAATAAAAACCCAGATTTTTTGCATATGGCGGCGGATTGTAAAAGTCGGCTCTAACGTAGTTACCCTTGATATCCCTAACTACGGCACGTCTTTCAACCACATCCCGTTTCAAATTGTCCAACGTAAACGAGATGTCTAAGAAATCGTTCACCCGAATCCGATGAGATCGCGAAATCCTGAACCCGGCAGCCGCAAGAGAGACCTGCTCCAGCCTCATATGGCCGGATTCTCCGGTTTTAAGCCGAACAAACCGGCCTCTCAATGAAACCGTTTTTCCAAAATTGCTGATTTTATCATCTTTTTCCTTTTGGCGTATCTTCTCTTTTTCCAGCAGATCTTGAAGACTGTATTCAAAATCGGATATTTTACTTTCCTTTAAGGGTTTGACTGATTTGGAAAGAGATGCTGAAATCATTTCTTTTAAAAGAATGGTGTCTTCCGCACTCACGGTATGGGTATATAAATTGGTTTTTAAGGACGAAGTACCTTCTTCTGATATGGCAAGGGACAATCGGGTGGACATCCTGTTTTTTGCCCGGTCAGATCCTTCTGAATAGGTCTGCGGCAGTATCACCACAAAGGCCGTCTCCCCATACCGATAAATATCATCTTCCCGTCGCTTGGTCGTTTCCATGATCAAGGCCAGCTTTTTTAATATTTTTTCACTGCCTTCACCCTCTTGCCGGATCCCCTGTATATCAACAATCAGAATTGAAAAAATACTACCGAAATTTTTAATTACATCCTCTCTATTACTGATGGCACGTTCAAAACTCCATCTGTTTTTCAACCCGGTCAACCCGTCTCTTGTGGCAAGGGTTGTCAGGGCTTGATTGTAATATGCCCTTTCAATGGCAATCGCGGCAAATTCGGCAATTGAGGAGAGAAGAGACAGATCTTCTTGGCTGAAGGTATGATCATCGATTCGGTTGATCAGCTCGATCACGCCAAAAATTTTATCCCGGGTTTTCAGCGGGGTTCCGATAATGGATTGTGTTTTAAACCCGGTATGCTTATCCACCCGGCGGCTGAACCGGTCGTCTTTTGTAACATCCTTAATTACCAAAGACTTTCCGGTTTCAATGATATAGCCTGCAATACCTTCACCCTTCCTGAGCCGGGCGCCTGTCAGCTTGTCTTTATTTACCCCCACCACAACGGTAAAAATCAGATCAGAGGTCTTTTGATCCTTTAATAAAATCGACCAGTTCTGTGGTTGAAACACCCGGCCGATCTGATACATAACGATATCCATGACTTCTCGAATCGTTTTTGCCCGGGCAAGGGATTTTCCGAATTCAAGTTCCATTTCCGAGGTTTTCTGGTCCACCGCCCTCTTTTTTAAACGGCGGAGCGGGTCTTCCCGGTAGTAATACCGGGTATTGGCCCGGGACAGTTTCAAATTCGCTCTGAGAATATTTTTTCGAATCTGATCTGCCGATGGAAAAACAAATTGGTAAAATGCGGATATTTTTTCTATTTCCTGATTCATTTTACCGATACACCCAATCACGTTAAAATCGTCGGGGTCGATGGTGGCTGTGACCTCGGGTGCCAATACAGGCGGTCGGATAAATTCAAAGGAGCCGATTCCCTGGGTCCAGCATAAAAAATCAGCCAGGGAAACAATGGAAATCAGATGTTTTTCTCTTTCTTTTAACGCCAGATGTTCAAAGGACTGATGATGATATTTAACGACTTTTATCAACGGGTCCGGCAGATTCCACATCTCACACAGGTATGCACCCACATCATCATGCCCCAAACCGATAAAACTGCGTTCTTCTTCTATGACTTGATCCGTGGACGTCGTCAGCTGCAATATAAACTCACCGTAATTTTTTTTACCTCTGATATCGAGTATAATTTTTCCGACATCGTGCAGAAGACCTGCAATATAGGCTTCTTCCGGTTCGTGATAGTTGGTTTCTTTTGCAATTTGAGAACTCAAAACCGCTACGGATAAACAGTGGCGCCAGAATAACAACCGATCAAATTCACCGGATTGGCCGGATTTAAACAATTTATCAAATATCGTCATTTCAACGGCCAGTTTTTTGATTTCATCCAGCCCGATATACGCGATGGCTTCAGACAAAGCGGTTATCTTTCGGGTAAGTCCGTACAGCGCCGAATTAACGATTTGAAGAATCCGGACGGAAAGCCCGGGGTCTGTCTCGATTATTTTTGTCAGATCTTCCAATGATACGTCATCATCCCGGAAGGCTTCAAGCAATTTGGCTGCGACTTGGGGAAAAACCGGCAGTTTTTTATCTTTTAGGTTCAGAACCCGTTGAATATCGGCTTTTTCAGGAAGGTATAAGTTGTTTTCCACGGCACTCACTTTTAGGAAAAATAACGATTATAACGATCTTCGTCATATCTTTTTCCCGTTTATACAGTTTGGGTCATATTCTTTTTTCTTTGGTATCTTTAATCTGTAAACAAGCAAAAAATAGACCGGCAATCAGTTATTATTGACAAAAAAGTCATCAATAACTTTCTGATTTTTTAGCTGTTGTCCGTAATCAGCCGCACTTTTTTTATCTTCAAACTGGGATACCCGAACGATGAACCAGGTTTTCCCGCCACCGTCAACTTTCTTCATACTGGCGTCCAGCCCTTTTTTCTTTAATGCATCGACATATCGGTCGGCATGATCCTGTTTCAAATATGCGGCAACCTGGATGGTAAACGGTTTGGGAATCTGCTCGACAACCGGAATCGCCTGCCGCTCTTCCACTGTTTTTGATTTAAACAGATGAGAGAATGTCGTGGCCATGAAAAAGATTAACCCGCCACAGGTCATCACAATCCCGCCTGTTTTCAGATAAAACCGGAAACGATCGTGCTCCCTGACATATAAGACGACCTTCCCGCTTATCAAAATCATATAACTGATCGTTGATCCGGCGAACCGGAAGACAGATTCAAACCCGGTTGTCACAAGAGCCAAAACAAATTTAATTGTTGTTTTTATTTTGAGTTTTCGAAATGATGTTCGTATTGTTTTAACCTGAAACTCTTTTTTGGAAACAGCACCATCCGGCGCATCCCGGTTTTCGGCTTCAACTGATTGGAGCAAATCGGCAATAACGGCTTCGGATTTTTCATTGAAGTCCGGATTATGCTTCAGCCGGGCATAGAGGGTTTGCGCCTGGTAATCACTTCGTTCCAATTCAATAAAAATATCGGCAATCAGAGGGAGCAACCGGGGATCGCTACCATGCACATCTGCCAGAAGTGATAACAGATCCTGCTCGGTAGCCGTTACAATGTTGGATTGCCTGAGCCGCATGAGCCATAACCGGCAGACATCTATATCTTTTGGATTTGATTTCAGATACTCACTGGTTGCAACTCTAAAATTTTCATTATCGCTGTCCCCCGTACTTAGATAAAATTTGGATACAGCTCTGGAAATATTGAGAGACGTCTTTTTAATCCCAAACGGCCAGAGTAAAAAAGAGTCATAAAGCCGGATGGCCTGAATATATTTTTCCTCAGCTTTTTTAAAAATTCCGGCCCGTTCCCACGCCTGCCCCTCTTTGATGAGGTTGGCCAGGATTTTTTTTACACCCAAATCGATCAACGTGCCAAGAAAAACGAACACAAAAAAAACCATACCGATACCGGCATAGATGGGATTCAATCCCGGAAAAAAATTGTTGAAAACGGGCAGCATATAAAAGCTTGCCGGCAGTGCCACGATAATTGCCAACCAGAAAAAAAGACTGATATTTCTAAGCGTCCAGATCATCGGCCTTCCTCCCGGCACAAGGTCTGCCCGGCCCTTAAAGCGGTTTTCATGACGACAATATCGGCTTTACCCTCTTCAGGCGCACAGCCGGTTGTGATGTCTACAGTCTCAAATCGGATATCATCGGGTATTGGAAAATCCCTTTCCGGCTCAGACTTCAGAGCGTTGCTCATGAAGTCCGCCCAGATCGGTGCGGCACTTTTTCCGCCGGTAATTCCGATACCGTTCCGGTCAACTAATTTTTTCTTTTTATCAAATCCGGTCCAGACAGACGTGCTCAGAGTGGGTGTAAAACCGATGAACCAGGCATCATTATAAGAATTCGTAGTGCCGGTTTTTCCGGCTGCCGGCCGTTCAAACCCCATTCTCCGGATCACCTTTCCGGATCCGGTATCGATAACCGATTTCATCATATCCACGACCTGATAAGCCGTCGATGAGTCCAGCACTCTTTTTTTCTGAATAATCTGTTCAAAAAGGATCCGGCCGAAAGCATCTTCCACCCGCCAGAACAAAAAGGGGTCATGCCTCACTCCCAGGGTTGAAAAGACGGTATACGCAGACGCCATCTCAAAAGGGGTGACACCCGAGGTTCCCAGGGCAATGGAGAAAACGTCTCTTAGCGGGCTGGTAATTCCACAGGCCTTTGCAACTGCGTTGACGGCATCAGGTCCGGTCTGCTCCACCAGTTGGGCGGAAATGGTATTCACCGATTGGGTCATGGCCTCTTTTAGAATCATACTTCCGGAAAAAGTTTTACCAAAATTATCAGGCGCCCAATCCGGTGCCCCATTGACAGGTATCATTACCGGCCGGTCCGTCATCACGGTTGCCGGATTCAGTCCTAAGTTTTGAAACGCCGCATAATACAAAAAGGGCTTGAAGCCGCTTCCGGGCTGGCGAAGACCTTTATATGCCCGGTTGAATTCACTTAGATAATAATCTTTGCCCCCCACCATGGCTTTAACCGCACCGGATCCGGCATCCACAGCCACCAGGGCCGCCTGTGGACGATCGTTTTCATCTCCCGTCAATCCCATCAGGTCGTACAGCCGGTCCAGCCCGTTTGAAACCGACCGGTTCGCAAAGGTTTGGAGTCTGGGATCCAGGGTGGAATAGACTTTAATACCCCCATGGTAAACCACATCTTCACCGTATTTGGTCACCAGATCACTGATCAGTGCATCCAGAAAATAGCTGCCGGTTCTGGAGTCGGTTTTCTTCCGGTTGAAAACCGGCCGAATCAATTTGGCCTGTTCTGCTTCAAGCTCGGTAATAAAGCCGGTCTGAAACATACGGTTAAGAACAAGATCACGACGTTTGATCGCCCGGTCATAATACCGGAAGGGGTTATAGTTGGTCGGTGACTTGGGAAGTCCTGCAAGAAGCGCTGCTTCCGATAGGGTCAACTCCAGTGCGGACTTGTCAAAAAACGTCCGGGCTGCCTTCTCTATCCCCTGGGCTCCCGCCCCGAAATGAATCTGATTAATGTAGGCGTGCAGGATCTCCGGTTTTGTATTGGAGGATTCAATCTGAAAGGCGACCAGAAGCTCTTTAAACTTACGGGTATATGTCTGTTCAAAGCTAAAAAACAGATTTTTGGCCAGCTGCTGGGTAATGGTGGAAGCTCCCTGTACCTTTCCGGGCTTGAATAGGGTTATATAGAGTCCTTTGATCGTGCGGAGTTTATTGATTCCATGGTGTTCAAAAAAACGATGATCCTCTATTGCCAGAATGGCATTGATAAAATCCGGCGATACCATGCTCAAGGGAACGGTTTTCCTCTCTCCAAGAGAGATCAGCATCTGCCCGTTGGATGCAAAAAACTGAGTCTGGGGTGTCTCAATGATCCGGCTCAGCGGAGACGGCAGCCGGGGGAGGTCTTCAGTCACATAAAAGATCAGCACCATAAACAAGACAGCACCCGTCGATGCCAGGGTCAAACCGGCATAGAGTAAAAACCGGTACAGCTCCGCCATCCGTAAAAAGAGACTCAATTCTCCTCTCCTTTTAAATTCAGACTCAACTGCCAGACAGCCCATTCTCTGCCCTTTATGAAAACAATATTTGTCTGCGCGCCCTCGTTGAATTCGAAACCGAGAACAATATAACCGTCCTTTGCCTCATTCCAGATGCCGACCCGTTCCAGCTGACCGGCCTGCTTGAGGAGGACCTGTGAATTCTGCATCAGATCCGGGATCATATTTTTCGGCAGCTTGAACATGGCCTGAAAAAAATTGGATGCAGAGTAAATCCGTCCCCTGAATTCTTCAAGATCGGATAAAGAGCCGATGATCGGTTTTTCAGCGTTTTCAATGTTTACAATCTCTTCTTTGCCCAAATCAATCTGCTGAATGACCCGGTTTTGAGAATCGATAAAATAAATCTTGATACCACCGGCCACCCCTTCGCAGAAAATACGCTCAAGATTTTTACCGTTGAGCAGCCACACCAATTGAGCCGGCTCAATAACACTGGCGGCTGCAGATTCTTCCAGGTTCAGATAGAGATCCTTAAACTGCTGCTTTTCAAGAGAAACCCACTGACCCGGCTGGATACGGGAGGCAAGACCGGAAAAAGAATCCGCCTGTTCTACATTTTGCCGGGTATCCTGTTGCCGGCTGATGATTTCGTTAAGGTGTTCATGGGCATTGGATGTATGTCTTCCCTGTTCCCATATGGCACCGGTTTCCGGCCTGGATTCATTGGTGGATGCCAGGTATCTTCCCAGAGTTCGCTCAAGCCAGTCAAATCGAAATTCGCTGAATACCAGAAAGGCAGTCACCACAATCACAGCGATATTGACCAGGGAAAAAGCGCGTTTGAGCCATTCAACAAAACTTGTGGGTTCATACCAATGCCGGATCATTTTATCTTTTCTGACCTTTCGGTTATGCTTTTCCGGCGGATTTTAACGATTCATTATAAACCGAGTACAGATTTTTGTGGTCAAACAGGGCCTTTGTAAGAAAAGACTCCAGATGAGCAATATCTCCGGCATGAAGAATATTGTTGACGCTTTTATGCAACGCAGCCATATTGTCATTGGTTTGGAACATCCGGGTCAACAATACGGCGCATATCCGTCGCCGAAGCGACATGTCAACGGTGTTGAGCTTATGAATGATCCGGGCTGCGCCCTTATTCCGATCAAAGGCCTCATCGGTAATCAACAGATGAAAAACATGATATTCCATTTTGCTCATCGCCGTTTTTGCATCTTTTACCGCCTGGATTTCAAACCCCATTGCGGCAAGTGTCTGACCGGTCTTTTTTTGAAGTTCCGGATCTCCGACACAAACCATGGCATTCATTCGGTCCTCAAACGACAACCTTGCCGACTGCCGGTTCATTTCACCCGTAACACCGGCCGGCGGCGATGCCGGAATGGTAATTTTATATTTGCATTTGGGGCAGCTGATCTTGGCGTCCTTATCTTTTGGAATCTTGTGATCCGGAATATTGAGTTTGGTTTTACACTGCCGACAGGTGAGATTCATGGTCTACTTTCCTTGATATCCATGGTCGATTTCCAGCGAATCGATTCGGGTGGTTGTCTCTCCCCGGGAACTTTTTATTGAATCCAGTCCTCGTCCGACGATATCTTTTCGTGAAGCATAGGAGGTGGCAATATCCTCACTGATCAGCCCTTCTTCATATAAAGAAATGATATATTCATCAAAAGAGACCATGTCCTGGGCTTTCCCGGCCACGATGATATCATTAAATGTTTTTCCTTCACTTTCTCCATTCAGAATGGAGTCTTTTACCCTTAAGTTGGAACCCATTATTTCAAACGCCGCCACCCGTCCTCCACCGGTTTTCGGCAGCAGCCGCTGGGATACGATCCAACGGACGGTATCTGCCAGCCGGATGCGGATCTGTTTTTCCTCTTCCGTATTGAACATACCCAAGACACGATTGATGGTCTGGCCGGCATCCACCGTATGAAGGGTTGACAGCACCAGGTGGCCGGTTTCAGCCGCTGAAAGGCCGATTTCAACCGTCTCCCGATCCCTCATTTCACCCACCAGAATGACTTTTGGGGCCTGTCTTAAAGCGGCCCGGAGGCCGTTGGCAAAGGTATCAAAATCAGCCCCCAGTTCCCGCTGATTAAAGGTCGATCTTTTTTGCGGGTGCTGATACTCAATGGGATCTTCAAGGGTGATGACATGGACCGATTTGGATTCATTTACCTTATCGAGCAATGCGGCAAGCGACGTCGTCTTTCCGGATCCGGTTGCACCGGTAACAAAAATGATCCCGTTTCTTTCTTCGGCCATTTTGTGGAAGGCATTGGGCAGATCCAGCTCTTCAATGGTGGGTATCTTCGTTTCAAGCTTTCTGAGCACAATGGAATATTTCCCGGATCGTGAAAAGATATTCACACGGAACCTTGCCTTGTTTGCCAGTTGATAGGATAAATCGCAGGATCCTTCACGGATAAGGGTTTCAACCAGTTTTCGGTTGTTGTTGATCAGATTCAGGGCAACAATCTCGGTCTGAAACGGGGTGAGCAGATTAAAATCAGGATCGATTTTCACCTTGACAAGCTCTCCCGAACTTTCGACCTGAAGGGGTTTTCCCGGTGTAAAATTCAGATCCGACACATTTTCATGGGAATCGAGCATTTTAGAAAGAATATGGTCAATCTGCTGTTTTTTCATACCACCGTCCTTCAATCAATAGATACATAACTAGGCTTCAGTGAAATCTGCAGGCGGCTTTTTCAGATAGGGCCGGAACAGCGACTTGTTGTTGGCCTTTCCATATGCTTCATCCGGGCTGATCCAGCCCTTTTTGTACAACTGCATGATGGCATCGTCCAAGAGTTGCATGCCGTATTGCTTCCCGGTCTGAATAGAACTGGGTATCTGATGGGTTTTTGCTTCCCGGATCAGGTTTCGGACCGCAGGCGTCGCCACAAGAATTTCAAGCGCCGCGCACCGGCCTCTTTTATCAATTCGCTTGAACAGGGTTTGGGCCACAACCGCCCGAAGACCGTCCGACAGGGTGGAACGGATCTGAGCCTGCTCTGTGGACGGAAAGACTTCGATAATCCTGTCCACGGTTTTAGCCGCACTTGAGGTATGGAGGGTGCCGAATACCAGGTGACCCGTTGAGGCGGCCTCTATGGCAAGAGAGATGGTTTCAAGATCCCTTAATTCGCCCACCAGAATAATGTCCGGGTCTTCACGCAACGCCCCCCTGAGTGCCGATGAAAAACTTTGAGTATGAAGTTCCACCTCTCTGTGATTGACAATACAGTTCTGGCTTCTGTGAACAAATTCGATGGGATCTTCAACCGTGATGATGTGATCCTTTCTTGTCCGATTCGCCTGATCGATAATCGCTGCCAGGGTGGTGGATTTACCGGAACCGGTGGGGCCGGTGACCAAAACAAGCCCCCTGGGCAAATCCGCCAGTTTGGAAATTACCGGTGGCAGCCCGAGTTGTTCAGCGGTTAATATTTCGGACGGAATCTCACGAAATACGGCGGCAATCCCGTTCTTCTGCATAAAGTAATTCGCCCTGTAACGGGCAAGCCCCGGAATTTCATACCCGAAATCCACATCACCGGTCTCTTCAAAGATCTTTATCTTTTCCTGCGAGGTGATTTCATACAAAAGGCCGCGCAATTTATCACTGGTCAGGATATCATATTTGATTCTTTCAATATCCCCGTGAAGCCGAATCGCCGGTTGCTGACCCGAGGCCAGGTGAAGGTCTGACGCCCCCTGTTCATGCATCAGCTTGAAAAACGCATCAATTTCAGCCATATCTCAGCCCTTTTGAAGATGCTTGCGATTAAAGTTATGCCTGTTTGATAAACTTTAACGTTGCATCGGTTTCATCTGCTGCCTTGTTTTCTTCCTTGGTCATTTCAATCAGCTTGGAGTGCGAGTCCAGCACGGCACTGATCTGCATCTCCAGTTGAATTCGCTGGCGCTTCAGCTCGATGATATCGCTATGAAGCTGGGATAACCGTTTATGGGCACGGTTCAACATTTTTTCGGCTTCCACCTCTGCATTGGCAATGACCAGCTGGGATGATTTTTTGGCATTTTCCTTCATCTGATCCAGCACTTTCTGAGATTGGATCATGGCATTCTTCATGGAATTTTCACGTTTCCGATAGCCCTGATTTTCCAAATTCAGCCGATGATTCTCTTCTTCAAGTCCCTGAATGGTATGATTCAGCGTTTCCAGTTCCCGGGCGACATCTTCAAGAAAATAGTCAACCTCCTGAACATCAAATCCCCGAAACCGGGTGGTAAACTCTTTTTGTTTAACAACCAGTGGTGTTACTCCCATAATATCACTCCCTTTTGTTATCCAACGGATTGTGCCAGTCCGCGGAGGCTGTTTACAAGAAAAGCCTGCAGAAAATAAATAGACAATAGAACAACAATCGGTGATAAATCAAGGCCGCCGAAAATAACCGGCAACCGTTTTCTGATTTGATAAAAAACCGGTTCGGTTACGTTGTTAATAAACCGAACGATGGGGTTATACGGATCAGGGCTGACCCAGGAAAGGACGGCTCCTGCAATGACAATCCACAGATATATGGTGAGTGCCATATCCAAAACAATGGCCACCGCATCAAAGAAGTTGGCAAGTATGAACATTTATATTACCTTGTTTTAAATAAATTCTTTTACTTTCATTGTTCTGATTACCAATGAACATGGAAAAAAGTCAATATTTTTTAAACATTTAGCTGTTTTCCACCGATATATCAACCTGAAATCACTGTGAGATCTGGATAGATCCGGCTTATTTTCACGCATATCCGAATTAGATTTTATTATCAAAGAATAAAATAATAGAGGGTTGTTTCATTTCACCTTTTGGCCTTTGCGGCTCACCTTTCTTCGTTGCCTATACTTGAAGGATTGGATTGGATATACTATATTCCAAATAAATAATTGTTTTTGGTCCGCACCCCTCTATATTATATTGCATCCAAATTTTAAAGGGATCTGCGGACAGGCGCGGCTCAATATAAAAAAGATTTTTCCCCAATACCGTCCGTCCCAAACGGATCTTGGAGAAAATGAGTTTATGATTTTAATGAATAACAATACTCAATCATATGGCAAAACGATGCAGGCCGGATCAAACGCTCATATGGCAAACCAGAAAGAAGAAAATAACGATTGAAAAAATTTTTCCAGTTCCTAAAAAATAAATTCTCCCCAAAAAATAAGTCCCGTGTTTCTTTTGTACCCGAGGCATTGCAACCCGGATCACAACAGGACCTTTTAAAACAAAGACCTTCTGACGACGCCGGTTCGCAGAGCCCCCAACGCAACCGGAAGCAAAAAGAACCTTCCCGCGCACACCGCCCATCTAAGAAAGCACGGCCAAGACCCCGGAAAAAAAGATGGGACATCAATGAATTTAAGGTCGAGCCAATGGAAGGAAAAACCCGTTTCCATGACCTGGACCTGCCCTGGAGTGTCATGCATGCCATTGCGGATCTCAAATTCCAATATTGCACGCCTATTCAGGCTCAGCTTTTAAAACACACCTTACAGGGCAAGGACGCCACTGCAAAAGCCCAGACCGGCACCGGTAAAAGCGCCAGTTTTATCATTACGCTTTTATCTGCATTCCTTAAAAAAGAAGTTAAGAATAAAAAAGGGTGCCCCCGCGCATTGATCCTGGCCCCTACCCGTGAACTCGTTTACCAGATCGAAAAAGATTTTAGAGACCTTGCACGGTATACGCCTTTAAGAATTGTTTCCATCTTCGGCGGCACCGGATATCATAAACAGCAGCAGCAATTGACACAGAAAAGAGTAGACGTGATTGTCGCCACCCCGGGGCGGCTCATCGATTTTATGAACAAGCGCCTGATTGATCCGTCCAGCGTTGAAATAATGGTCATTGACGAGGCGGATCGCATGCTGGATATGGGTTTTATTCCGGATGTCAGAAGGATCGTATTAAAAACACCGCACAAAAACAAACGGCAAACCCTCTTCTTCTCAGCGACTTTAACCGATGACGTTCTAAGGCTTGCAGACAGCTGGACGACTAAGAACAGGGTTCAAATAGAAATTGATCCGGAACAGACCGCTGCTGATTCCATTGACCAAATCGTCTATATTTCGACTGAATCGGATAAATTCAAACATGTGTTTAACCTGATCAATAACGACCGGCTTAAACGGGTCATCCTTTTTGTCAACCGGAAAGATACGGCAAGAAGGCTGTCTGAAAAACTGGACCGGTACGGCCAGCAATGCGATGTTCTGTCCGGGGATATCTCCCAGAATAGACGGTTCAAAGTGCTGGAGGATTTTAAAAACGGCCGGATCAATATTCTGGTTGCAACGGATGTGGCTGCCCGGGGACTGCATATTGAAAATATCAGTCATGTCATTAATTACGACCTGCCTTATGAGCCCGAACATTATATCCATCGTATCGGCAGGACCGGACGGGCCGGATCCACCGGAACCTCCATCAGCTTTGCCGATGAGATGAGTTCTTTTTTTATCCCGGATATTGAAGAAACATTGGGCTATAAAGTAACCTGTGAATATCCCTCGGAAGCATTGGAAAAAGATCTGCCCAAACCCAGACCCGGAACCAGGAAAAAATACCCGCCGAAAAAACAATTCCGTAAAAAAAGAACCTTCCGTGGAAAACACCGTCGTCCTTACAAGGGCGGAAAAAACAAGGATACGGTCGTAAAACCGGAGAACTGACACCCGGTTTCCGACCACCTTATTCGGAAAAAAAATCAAAAACCGTTTCAGTATCAATATGTTATAAAAAAGTCATGCTTCTCATACGGACAGCCATGACCCAAATTCATCTTCCAATTTTTGTTTTTCATGTGGGCCATGGGTTGCACCCCTTCCCTGCCCACCCGGCAAGGTGCCGGACGCAAGGCGGCAAGAAGTGACGACTGAGGGCGTATCAGCCATACGCCGCAGGGAGGAACCATCGCAGGCAACGCGGCAGGCGGCACCGTATGGTGGATCAGGTCATGAGATCCTTTCTTGACACCTGTCAATTATTCAGTGTAAAACTACAGCCTCAACAATAGGTCATATTCACAAAGGAGTTATCTATAATGTTTGGTCTTGGAATGATGGAAATTTTAATGATTCTGGCCATTGCTCTGATTATTGTCGGACCTCAAAAGCTGCCGGAACTTGCCAAAACACTGGGCCGCGCCATGGGAGAATTCAAACGCTCGGCCCAGGATCTTAAACGCAGCATGGATGTGGAAACAACCATCACAGATATCGACGTTGCCAAGCCCGACATTAAATCGATTCCGGATCAAAAGACGAAAACCGAATCAAAATCTTCTCAAAAGAGAGTGACCTCAGACGAATCCGACCCCTATTATGGTATCGGAGAAGAGGAAGCCGATGCGGATCCGCCTGGTATGGCATCCCCGCCGCCTGAACCGTCCGGCAAAACCGATACCCGACCAGCCATTGAGGACAGCACGGGTAAGGTTGAACAAAAAGACCCGGAGCAGGATACCACCCGTCTTGCGGACAAAGGCAAACCCGGTGATCATCTATCCGGCACTTCAGATTCCGTAAAATAGGGCACACTATGAATGAGAATCTTAAAAGTCCGTTCACGGAACATTTGAGCGAACTCAGAAGCCGGCTTATTCACTCGTTTATTGCCGTGGGTATCGGGTTTGCTGTCGCCTATGCATTTAAAGAAAGGTTGTTTGAGGTTTTAACGGCTCCGTTAATGGTGGCCATGGAAGGCAATGAAAATGCCAGAATGATATTTACCGGGCTGCCTGAGGCATTCTTTACCTATTTAAAGGTCTCTTTGCTCGCCGGTATTGTTGTGGCCACCCCGGCCCTTTTCTACCAGTTCTGGATGTTTGTCTCACCCGGACTCTATAGAAATGAAAAAAAATACCTGATTCCCATTGTTATTCTTTCCGTGATCTTTTTTGCCATGGGAACCGCTTTTGGATACTTTATCGTCTTTCCCTACGGGTTTAAATTTTTTCTTGGTTTTTCCAATGAGACCATTCATGCCCTGCCGTCAATGAAAGAGTATCTCTCCTTTGCAGCAAAAATGCTGCTGGCCTTCGGGTTTGTTTTTGAGCTTCCCCTGGTACTGACCTTCATGGCCCGCATGGGAATTGTCACGGTTCCTTTTTTAAAAAAGAACCGGAAATATGCGCTTTTAGTCTTTTTTGTCGGGGCTGCCATCATTACACCACCGGATGTGGTAACACAGGTGATGATGGCCTTTCCGTTAATGGTGCTCTACGAAATCAGCATTATCGGGGCCATGATTTTCGGCAAGAAAAAGCAGGAAAAATCCGATGAAGAGTCCGGCGCCAAACAAGAGGACTCATCCCATGAAACCGGTGAAGACCCGTCATGATTTTTATGGAAAGAACCAATACGAAATCCGTATTTGGTATTGACTTTTTTGCCGCCATCAGTATAAAAATTATAAATTTTTTTAAAAACCGATACGTATGATGATGCTGTCGGAAATGGGACAAAACAAATCGTAAATCATATAAAAGGAGTCAAATCAATCATGAATAAAAAGCTGCTGACCCTATTGATCATTGTGGGTATTGCTTTTATCTTCGTTGCAACCGGAATTCAGGCAGGCACGGAAGTGAGTGATGTCATCACCATGGAATCCAAGGTCTATAAAAAACGGGTCAAAAGCCCTGATCACGCCAAAAAACCGACCGAACTTGTCCAATTTAACCATAAAAAACATATGAAAGATTATAATATCGACTGCGGCACCTGCCATCATGACGACAAAGGCCAGCCTCTCACTTTAAAAATAGGTGACTATGTCCAACGATGCGATGAATGCCATAATCGGGATAAGCCCGTTAAAAAAGATGCCAAATTTCAGGGGATCGCCGTTGGAAAGAAGAAACCGGTTGATATCATGACCCATAAGAATGCCCTGCATGAAAGCTGTATCGGCTGCCATATTACGAGCAACAAGAAAGGGGGCGATGCAACCGGCAAAAAGGGTCCGTCTCCGACCTCCTGCCGAGCCTGCCATATTCCCATAAAATAAACTCACTACTGTTTTTTATACAACGCATTAAAAGGTGCTTTCCAAATGAAAGCACCTTTTTTATTGATATCACTTTTCGAAAAGCCAATCTCTCTTTTTTTACTCCGCCCGGATTCAGGCCGATAAAAGCTGCAATTGACCAGTTCACCCTTTTCAAAACCGGCCCGAACATATAGAGTTCACCCACCCCGTTTAAACGCCAGGGCCTTATTCACCATTGATACGGCCCAGGAAACGGTTCCCAATGCGTGGATGTGGGTATAGGTGCCGAATGTATTGCGTTTAAAGAAGCCATCCTTTTTTTTGAGAATCCCCTTGCCCCTTGCCATTCGAAATGCCATCCGTGAATCATCATATGAAATATCCAGGACACTTGAATACCGGAATTCATGTCCGCGAAGGATCTGGCCCTTTTCGTAAAAAGGATTCTCATTCACCACCTCAACCTCTGTATAACCGTGGCCCTGAGGTCGATCTGAAAGTCCGAATTTAATCGGCAGTATTCCGGACATAGGATAGTCGGTTTCTTTCAACCGGATACTCTGGCCTAGAAAAATCAATCCGCCACACTCCGCATATATGGGGAGTCCCTGCCGGGACAATCTTTTCAGAGAGGTTTTAAATATTCGGCTCTCTGCCAGCTGGGGAGCATGGGTTTCCGGGAATCCCCCGCCCATATAAATCGCATCCACCAGGGGAATATCTTCATGATTCAGGGGACTGATATAGACGATGGATGCCCCCCTCTTTTTTAAGGCCTCAATATTATCCGGATAATAGAACTGGAAGGCGGAATCTTTTACAACACCAATGGTGACCGGCTCCGGCACCACCGGAAGAACCGGCCTTTTTTTCGATAGTGAGCCCGGCACCGGATGCAAAGGGTCTGAGTCCCCATTCCCACTGTCCAGGATATCAAAAAGCCGGTCCAATTCGATATGGTTGGCAGCCACTTGGGCTGCGGCATCAATTGCTTTTTCGGAAAAATCGTGCTCCTGTGACGTCACCAACCCCATATGTCTTTCCGGAAAGTCACTCTTTTTTAACTTTGGGATGGCCCCTATAACGGGGATCTGACAGTATGTTTCAATACTGTCCCGCACCTTGCCCTCGTGACGTTTTCCAGCGACCCGATTGAGCACAACACCGCAGATATTGACCCGGGGATCGAACTTCATGCATCCCAAAAGAAGGGCTGCCATGGTCCGTGTGCTTTTGGTGCAGTCCAGAACCAGCAAAACCGGCAGATTTAAAAGCTTTGCCAGCTCAGCAGTGCTGGTGGTTCCATCGATGTCAATACCGTCGTACAGACCCCGGTTGCCTTCAACCACACAGACATCACTGTTTATTGAATTTTCAAGATAGGAATTTTGAACGATTGACGGGTCGCACAGAAAGGTATCCAGATTATAACAGGGACGACCGGCTGCCTGTGACAGCCAGCCGGCGTCAATATAGTCGGGTCCCTTTTTGAATGGAGACACCCGATACCCCTTCTGCTTCCATGCTGCAGTGATTCCAAGGGAGACAATTGTTTTACCTGATCCGCCCCTGAGGCCGGCGATCACAATTCCTGGATTTTTTTTACCGGCCGTCTTTTGCATACACGTTAAAAATACAGCTTATATGTCTATTCTTCACCCTCTGCAGAATGCTGAATACCAACACCCTTAAGGCCATACATGGTTGTACTTCCAGAAGACCAGAATTCAAGAATTTCCCTTTCCACCATTTTGTTGATGACTTTTTTAATCATTCGGGGTTTGTCATCAGGGAACAATTTATAAAAATCTTTAATATAAAATTTGGTTTTACTTTTTGATTTCTTTTTAAGGAAATTTACAACGACTTTGGTTGCTTCCTCTTGATTATCAAGAAGTTCACTCATTGCCATACTCCTTTCAGTTAAAATGGATGAGCCGGAGCACACATTTGCACTCCGGCTTATCGACTCAAGTTATTGATCAATGCAAATTCGAATTAGAATTTGAACTGGGTTGACTGTCGCCAGCTCATGTAAGCCTGCTGACGGAAGTCATCGATCAGGTGATGGGTAAAATCAAGTTCGCATACCTCAAAAAATTTCTCCCATCCGATTCTCTCGGCCCAGTCACCCAGGCGTTCGTATTTTTGTGCACCGGACGCATATGCTTCAACCATGCGTTGAATGGCATCGGTCATGGCCGGCCATCTGGGCATATCATTGGGCAAAAATCCGACAACGACTTTAGAGAATTTAGGATCGGAAATCCGGTTGGAGACTTTACCGCCTGCCATCAGAACAATACCATCCCCTTCCGTATCAGCAAGTGGCAAGGACGGGCACATGGTATAGCAGTTACCGCAGTACATGCATCTTTCATTCTTAATTGCCACGGATTTTACTTCCGTACCGCTGGGCAGGGTCACCTTGGCAGGTTTGATGGCAGCCGTCGGGCAGGAGGCAACCGCCAGAGGAATCTCACAAACCTTGTCAAGGTATTCATGGTCCAACATCGGCGGTTTTCTATGATATCCGAGGATCGCGATATCAGAACAGTGAACCGCACCGCACATATTCAGACAGCAGGCCATGGAGACCCTGAGCTGTGCCGGAAGTCTCATATCCTGGAAATCATCAAACAATACGTCCATGGCCGCTTTTACCGTACCGGATGCATCGGATGCCGGTGTATGGCAATGGACCCAGCCCTGGGTATGAACGATGTTGGTAATCCCGGCACCGGTTCCGCCGACGGGAAATTTATAGGAACCGCCGTCAAATTTTCTGGAGGCCAGATCGTTTTTCAACGGTTCTACCTTATCTTTTGAATCCACCATAAACTCGATATTGTTTCTGGTGGTAAAACGGACATATCCGTCACAATGTTTGTCTGCAATGTCGCAAATCTCATTGATCATACTGGTGGACATCAGACGGGCGCCACCGGCTCTTACCGTATATACCTCGTCTCCTGATTCGGCAACGTGCACAAGAACGCCGGGCTCGAGGATTTCATGATGAGACCACTTCCCCTTGTTCTTTTTGATCACAGGAGGATAAAATTCGTTATGGTCTTTTGGGCCGATGTCGGTAATTCTGTTTTCCATCGGTTTGTCTGGATTATAACCAGTAGAAATAAATGCCATTATATTCTCCCCTTTTATCTTCTATGGTGTTTTCTGTATTCTTCAACATCACGTTCCCAGCCGCCTTCAACCTCATCTTCTTTCCAGAAGATGTACGGGTTGGTTCTCGGGTAGGCAACATGCTGAGGCATCGGGTCGATACCGGTTACTTCAAGAAGCTTCTGGAATCCCTGACGCATGATCAACTCACCAAGACGTTCGCGGTTCTTGCCTTCTTCCATCCACCAATCCCAAACGTTTTCAATGACCTCTGTAATTGCTTCATAATCATTGTCCGGATTCACTTCAACAAACGGAACAAGCAAAGATCCCATCTGGGCGCCGTCAAGAATCGGTGCCTTTGCACCCACGAGGATGGACAAACCGGTGTCTTTACCGATCTTAAGGGCTCTCGGCATAACATTGATACAATGCATGCAGCGCGTACAATTGGCATTATCAATGAATAATTTTTTATCTTTGAACATCATACATTTTGTCGGGCAAAGAGAGAGCACCTCTTTTTCGATATCAAACGGCCCCCAGTCTCTGCTGCCTTTGTATGCACCGGCGTTTGCAGGGTATGCCGGATCATATTCAACATACTTGTTAACAGCATCCTGGTCTATGCGGATGTCATCTTTCCAGGTACCGATAAAAGACATATCAGAGCGGGCAATGGAAGCCACACAGCCGTTGGGGCAGCCATCCAGTTTGAACTTAAATTTATATGGGAAGGCCGGGCGGTGCAGTTCATCCTGGTACTCGTTGGTCAGAAAGTAAACCAGGGCACTGGTGTCATAGCACGCATACTCACATCTGGATTCTCCCAGACAGTCGGCAGGAGTTCTCAGGTTGGAACCGGACCCGCCCAGATCCTGTCCCAGATCATGGGTCAGTGTCCAGAAAATTTCTTCCAACTGGGGGGTTGTGGTTCCGAGAAGAATGATATCACCGGTTGCGCCGTGCATATTGGTGATACCCGACCCTCTGAGATCCCAGAGTTCCGTCAGTTTTCTCAGGTAATCCGCTTTATAGTATTTGCCTGCAGGCTGGTTGACGCGCATTGTATGAAATGCTTCAACACCGGGGAAGTTTTCAGGCTGATCACAATATCTGCCGATAACACCACCGCCGTAACCGAAAACACCTACGATGCCGCCATGTTTCCAGTGAGTTCTACCATGTTTGTAAGAAAGTTCCAGAATGCCGAGAAGATCATCCACAACATCCACCGGAATCTGGAATTCAATACCTTCTTCATTCTTTGCTCTTTTTTCCGCCTGATATTTCAGGTCAGAGACAAAGCTTGGCCATGGGCCGGATTCCAGCTGGTCCAGTAAAGGAGTTTCATGCTTAGCCATTTACTTACCTCCGTTAAAGTTAATTTACATTACAGTAATGAAAGTTATCTAAACTTTTCATTCAATAGTCTAAATCGTCGTTATTGCTTAAACATATATAAAATATTCTTTATTGTGCTAAGGAACACTTTATCCAAAATAACATTGCAGATATAGAATTTCTGTTTGGGCATGTCAATAAAAAACGATTTTTTTTAACGACTGTTAACAATCGTTCTCATACCCTCAACAGGCAGCATTTTCGTCCTTCCGAGACCTTTCCCTTCAAATGCGGAACCGGATTAACCCCATCTTTTCAGAAAGGGGGAAGGTTCCGGCTTAAAGGCACCAAGGTAGCCGTTTACTGAAAAAAGTGCCATTATTTATTTCGGTGAGGAGACAGCTCATCTTTTAATCCCTCAGCAATTTCATAACCAAGGGCTTCTGCCTTGTCACAAAATTCAATGGCCTTTTCAAAATCACCTTTTTCAAGATAGGCCACTGCCAGGTTATTATATGCAATCGGGAATTCGGGCTGGATCTTAATGGCCTCCAGGTTGGCCTGAATCCCCTCCTCAACCAGCCCTTTCATAAAATAAGCGGTTCCAAGCGTGGTGTATGCCTGGACAAAGTGTTTATTGTGAATAATACCTTTTTTAAGATGTTTAATGGCCTTATCGACTTTCTCTTCATCTTCTTTTCTGTCTTTGCCGTCAACCAGCTGCAGCAGTACATAGGCCATGTTGGCATACCCTTCTGCAAAGCCGGACCGGGCCTTGACCGCTCTTTGGTTAAACCGGTAGCAGCCCTCAAGATCGTTTCTTTGAAGGCAAAGCCCCCCCAGCAAAACATACGCTTCAGCCAGGGTAGGGCTATGGTCAATGGCTTCATGAAGCTCTCTTTCCGCCTCAGAGTACTCCTTTTTCCCCATCAAAGCCACTGCCAGGTTATAATGAGTTGTGCCGCACTCGTCATTGTGCGCCAATGCTTGTCTGAGCTGGGCGATATGTTCATCCACATCCTTGGGTAAATTTCTGCCCGGTTTAGCGTCTGTCATTTTGTTCTTCCTTCATTAAACGGATAACTATCATAAATACAAATGGATCAATACATCCTGTAATACTATTGAAGCCCAATATAATATTTGGTAACACCCCCCGGTGTCAAGGCCCGGCCGAACAAACCTGATTTTTACTTTAGGGTTGAACCTGCGCCAGACTTGTGATAGCAAGTGATTTTAGGCACATCCACGAAAGCATAATTTATTAAAAAGGCAGGAGACACTATGGAACCAGGATGCTATACGGCATTGATCACTCCGTTTGAAAATGAGGGCAGAGTCGATCAGGCAGGACTTGAGAAACTGATCAGTTTCCAGATTGACAACGGTATCACCGGCATATTGGCAACCGGAACGACCGGAGAAAGCCCGACGTTAAAATGGAAAGAACATGAACAGGTTATCAAACAGGTTGCCGATAGTGCCAAGGGTAAATGTTTCAGAATCGCCGGAACCGGCAGCAACAACACCGAAGAAGCGTTGAACGGTTTGGGACATGCCGCTGACGACGGCGTGGATGCTGTGCTCATGGTGGATCCGTATTATAACGGCCCCAGCTCTCTTGAAATCAGAAAAGAGTATTATGAAACCGCCGCTCAAAAATTCCCTAACCTGGAGATTGTTCCATATATTATTCCGGGCCGGACCGGTGCCCAGATGTTCCCCCAGGATCTGGCCGTACTTGCAAAAAACTTCAGCAATATCAACTGCGTTAAGGAGGCCACCGGAAACATGGAGAACATCCGTCTGACCCGTAAGTTCTGTCCGGACGGATTTCAGATTTTTTCAGGGGACGATGCATTGATATACGAGATGATGACCGCACCGGATATCCGGGCATGCGGATCCATTTCCGTCATGTCCAATATTGCCCCCAAAGCCATGACCCAAATGATAGACCGGCTCAACCGGGGGGATGTTCAGGGCGGGCAAAAAATCCAAAAGGCATTGGCACCGTTGTTCGATCTTGTTGTGGTCACCACAACAGAACCCTCTGAATTCGGAGAGGTACCCTGCAGGGCAAGAAACCCCCTGCCGCTCAAAACCATGATGCAGCTTCTCGGCATGCCGTCAGGCCCCTGCCGGAAACCGCTGGGAAAAATGACTCCCCGCGGATTTAAAATCGTTCTGGACACCTTAAAAAAGGTACAGGCAGAAACCCCGGATATTCTTGAACCCGTGGCCGAATTCTTTAATGTGGATGTTGATCAGCGTCTGAACAACAGCGATCTCCACAGCAAACTTCAATACAACGATTAAACAAAAGTGAAACCGTCCATTTTTGAACACAAAGCCCCGTCTTCACCCTGTTGGGTGAAGACGGGGCATCCGAATCAAAACACCCGGGTCAGATTATCTAATTCTCTTTGGTCTCTTTTATTTTAAATGCCTCGTCATGGGTTTGAAAAAACGTGTTTTTCAGCCATTCAAACCCAAACTGAAGCAACTTAACATCATCTTTTTTAATCTCTTCAATCTGTTTAGCCGGCAGGTCATATCTTTGAAGAAAGCTGCTTTTAAATACAAACTCCCTGAATTTATCAATATTATAACAGACAAGAAAAAACATTTGCTTACTCTCTTCAGACAGCTTCATGGAAGGCGGCAATGATTTTTTACGGACGATCAAATCCATCCACCCGTCGTTGACCGTATCCCGCAGATCAACCCCCTGATCCTGACGCCATTCGGCAACCGTCCACTCTTTTTCCTCCTCAAACCCGAAGCAGTGGGCTTCTTTAACCGTGAAAAAAAATTCGTCCTTTTCTCCCTGTTCCCCGGAATAACTGAGAGACCCCACACCTAAGGGATAGTACCGACAGGTGGTGGGCCGGTCTTCATAAACGGCACACCCGTCCTTGTCATCTACAAACGGGCATGATTTCCTGTCATCATCCAATAATTTCAACGTGACCACCGGCAGATCCGCACTCTCCAGAATCCGGGGTGTGGTAAAAACAGCGAGAAATTCTTCCGAGCTTAAATCAAGCTTGGCACGCATGGTTAAAATATCATAAGGGGTGAGCATAATATCGATGCCGCGACAGCAGTCTGTGAAACATTTGACGTCTTTATGACACTTGAATTTAAATTTACTTTTCAACCCCATTTGCTCCGGGGGGATCCCTGAGGTCTTTTCGGGCGTATCAGTCATTCATCTGTCCTTTATTCTTGTTAAGGTCTTCCAAAATTGTAATCTATACAAAAAAAAGAGAATAATGTCAAAATGTGACATGTTCCCCAAATCCACCATCAAATGTTTGTTTAGCTGCCTACCTGGCATGGGTTGCGTCCTTTCCCCGACCACCCCGGCAAGGTGCCGGGTGCAAGGCGACAAAGAGTGACGACTGAGGGCGTATCAGCCATACGCCGCAGGGAGGAAACACCGCAGGCGGGACCGTATGGTGGATCAAGGTGCCCCAATCCGCACAGGAAAAGGGACAACCGACCCGAATGATCATTCAGAACTGAGCCATTTTCGACCGACTATCATATATATAATGACCGACCCTAAAATCATATAACCGAACATCTGTGCGTTTTTGGTCTTTAAAATTAATGAGAGCATCACAATAATAGCTGCGCTGGAGGAAAAGAAGACCGGCTTTGGAATCTGTTTGAGTATCACCCGCCCGAAGTGGGCAAACCGAATCTGACTGACCATCAGTCCGGTGGAAATGCCTGCTGCACACCACAATACCCCGGGAGAGAAAACCAGGGCCGCCCCCAGAACAACCAGGGCACCTGCCGGACTGGGAAGCCCGTTAAAAATACCATCCGGCAAGTCGGTTCTCTTTTTATCCACAACAACAAACCGGACCAGACGGAATGCCACACCGGCAATAAATATACCGCCGATCAGCCATGATACGGGATCTCCGCCTTTTTGAACCACCACATACGCCGGTGCCAAACCGAAACTGACAAAATCGGCAATATCATCCATATAGGGCCCGTATTTGGTACCGCCGTGTTTCATGGCCATTCTGCCGTCAAACAGATCAAATAACTGCCCCACGATAATGATACAGATGGCCCATGCAAACTGGTTGTTCTGCGTCAGGATAAGGGCGGTTACCCCGCAGCAGAAATTAAGTGCGGAAAGAATATCCGCATAGAGTCGGTTGGGTATAAATTTAAACACAATGGAAGCACCGGCAAGAATGATACATCCCCATAAAATTCCGTCTGCAAAATCGATCATATCCGGATTGGCATCCATCAGTGCGCACAGAATAACTAGGGCAAAACAGATAATGGCCTTAATTTTGCCAAAATTATTGGCGGCCCCGGACACCTTTAACCAGCCCAATACTTTTCTGGCAAAAAACTGGCCCAGCAGTTCAATCACCACCAGAATCCAGACCAGTTTAACAGATATGATTCCGGCATAGGCAAATCCGATCATTGGCGGCAGATACGTCAGTTTATCACAGAGCGGGTCAAGCCATTCTCCCCAGGCCGATCCCAGATCACACCCCCTTGCAACGACACCGTCGGCCCCATCCAGAATGGCGGCAAAGGTGAAGATCAGTATGGCTGCGGACTCAAACGCCATAAAAAAATAAAGGACCATGCCCACCATTGCCATGCCGGTCCGCCAGTAACAGATGGCATTGGGATGGAGCAACCATAAATTTGCCATGATCACATTTTTCATGGACGGCTGCCGAACGGCCTTTGAAAACCAGACATAAAAAGCCGTACTCACAGCCGCGGAAAAAACTATTACCCAGAATCGTTCCATTTTAACATCTCAGTACAAAAATACGGTTATCTAAATTTCATTATGCATTGGATTTGTCTTTATCATTTTAACGGCCTTACGTCCATCGCATTTCAAGCCGGGCGATCAAACAGGTAATTCAACGATTTAAAAAGTGTTAGAGGATAAGAATCTATTTGACATCAGGGGGTTTTTCAAAATACATAATTGTCAGATTAAAAAGTAAACACGATATTCATAAACAGATTTTTATCGCTTGCCGGCTGTTTTTTATTCGAACTTCACAGCCGCAGCACGCAATGTAGTTAAGGAGCGCTCATGAAAGTCAAAAAGGCGGTTTTTCCTGTTGCAGGGCTCGGCACCCGATTCATTCCAGCGACCAAAGCCATGGCCAAAGAGATGTTGCCCGTAGTTGACAAACCCATTATCCAGTATGCGGTGGAAGAAGCATTTCAAGCGGGAATCGAACAGATCATATTCGTAACCGGCCGGGGGAAGAAGGCTTTGGAAGATCACTTTGACCGATCGTTTGAAATCGAACATGCCTTGGAGCATAAAGGGAAATCGGATCTGCTCAAACAGATCCAGGAGCTGGTCCCAAAAACCGGCACCATCGTATATACCAGGCAGAACCAGCCCCTGGGACTGGGCCATGCCATCTGGTGCGCCAGAGACATTGTCGGTGACGAACCCTTTGCCGTTCTTCTGGCCGATGACCTGATTCAGACCGACAAACCCGTTCTTTCCGAAATGGTAAAAAAATTTGATCGCCTCAGGGCCTCCATGGCCGCAGTCATGGAAGTGGAAAAGGAACAAACCGATAAATACGGTATTCTGGATGCGACCTGTGTGGAAGACGATATTGTCCGGATCGACGACATGATAGAAAAACCGTCCCCTGAAGAAGCACCGTCCAATTTAGCCATTATCGGCCGATATATCCTGATGCCTAAAATTTTTGAATACCTGGGCAGACGAAAAAAAGGGGCTGGCGGTGAAATCCAGCTCACCGACGCCATGAAAATCCTTCTTAAAGAACAGCCGATATTTGGCTATAAATTCAACGGGAAACGATTTGACTGCGGTGATAAAGCCGGATTTCAGATGGCCAACCTGGCTTTTGCCCTTGAACGGCCGGACATCCGGAACCGTCTCATCAAATTTATCAGAGATGTGGAAAAAGATTTTTAAACGGCTCAGGAATTTTTGTAGAGACTGTAGGTGTTCATCACTTTTCTGACATAATCCTGCGTCTCCTTAAAGGGCGGTATCGTCCGATACCTGTCCACGGCACCGGGCCCGGCATTGTATGCAGCCAGGACCAGGGGCAGTTTGTAATCATACCGTTTTAACAACTGCTTGAGATAATAGGTGCCGCCCATAATATTCTGCTCGGGGTTGAACGGATCCTTTATGGAAAGGGAGGCATAATTCATGGGCATGATCTGCATCAGGCCTTTGGCACCTTTTTTAGACACCGCTTTGGGATTAAATCCGGATTCGACCTTGATAACGGCCTTAATCAGAGAAAAGTCCACCCCGTGAACCTGATGCGCCCTTTCGATCTCATCATCGTACCGGTTTGAACTATATCGGAGAGCGGTTTTTCGGGGCCGTTCCTTGATATACAGCTTATAATCGGATGACGTCGGGGCATTGGAGAAATTGACCACCCCGTCACGGTCAATATACATATAGATGTCGGCGCGGGCATTGCCGGAAAAAAACAGCATCAGAACGACAAACCATACATATTGTTTTTTTCTCATCATCTTTTTTAAGCCTTTGGGCAGTCTATCTTAATTTTTCCCGCCATCATCAGCCGGCTTTATCGGCGTATTTTTTAAGGGCAAATCTTTCAGCAAACACAGGGGCTCCCACATACCGGCCCGAATTATCTAAAAAGGTATCGACCAGGGATTGAAATACCCCGTCTTTTTCATGATCCATGATAAAATTACGTTCCACCTCATACGCATAGGTAATACGCTTTCCCAGCACCCGGGAGATCTGAGCAAAGGTCAGATCCGGGGGCAGACCCCGGGTAAATAAATCGGGTGTCACATCAATATCCACACAGGCTTTCATTTTTACCGCAAATGCATCTGCAGATATTTTTCTGGACACGTCCATAATTTTTAACTCAAATCCATTTTCAAGTGCAATGGTTTTCACGATATTTTTTGTCATTATGATAGAGCCGCCTTTAATATTATTCTACATTTAGGATTAAAAAAGTTCCAACTGAATCTCTTTTTTCGGTTTAGGGGAGGGTGCCGCAGGCTTTTCAAACCGGGTTAGCTTTCGTTCAATGTCGCCGATAAAGACGGACCGCTGCCTTTTTTCCAACCTGCCGAATATCTGTCTTTTTTTTGCATATGTCAAACAGAGGATTTCCATGGCCCGGGTCATGGCCACGTAAAACAGGCGGCGCTCCTCCTCCGGATCTTCAACCTGTTCACCATCCCGTGCAAACGGAATCAGCCCCTGTTCGCACCCGGCCACGAACACAACCGGAAATTCAAGTCCTTTGGCCGAATGCATGGTCATCAACGACACCTTCTCTGCTCTTTCAGCCATGGTATCCACATCCCGGTTCAAAGCGATTTCATCCAGGAACGAATCCAGTTTCTCGTGGAATCCGGCAATGGCAAGCATGCGGCTAAATGCGTGCTCCGTCCGGGTATCGCCCTCAATTTTTTCAATCAAACCGGTCTCTTTACTCAAGCGGGAAATCACATCCTTTGGATCCAGATCCGTTGTGATCTCTTTGAGCCGGGCCAGGAATCGGACCACGGATTTAAATTTTTCATCTATTTTTGTGTTCCGGATATCTCTATTTTCATCCCGTGCCAGCCACGCAAGCAGGTCCGTATTTCTCCCCCGGTCCTGGCTCTGGTGCAGCACCTGTTTGACCTGTTTACCGGAACCGGCGCCCAGAAAGGCAAAGGCGGTCTCAAGATCCGGCACCCCCGCTTTGCCTGCCAGAATCCGGCACAGGCTGATCAGATCACGGATGGATGCCGTTTTCATCCAGGACGCTTGATCCGCTGTCTGGAAAGGGATGCCGTGTTTTTCAAATATCTGAACAAACGCACCCGCCTCTTTCCGGGTCCGGTATAAAACGGCAAAATCGGAAAATGAATATTCCCTTTCCATATCCGAACCCGCCTTGCCCGCGTCCACGGAGAAAAAAGAGGTCCCGCCCACCAGTTCTTCAATCATCTTACCAATGGCCACGGCTTCGGCACGTTCCGACGCCGTCTCTTTGATCACAAGCTTCCGGAACGTCTGATCTTCGGAATAGATGCGGGTCTGCTCTTCGTTGTCTTCAGACCGGCTGATCATTTGAAATGAGGCATCCAGAATCGTCTGAACGGATCGGTAGTTCTGCCTGAGGATAATTTTTTCACATCCCGGAAAATCCGTTGAAAAATCCTTAAAATACCGGTTATCCGACCCCCTGAATCCGTAAATGGACTGATCCGGGTCCCCGATGACCATCAACCGGCTGTTACGGGCCAATTGCCGGGTCAGCACATATTGGGCATAATTTAAGTCCTGGTATTCATCCACAAATACAAATTGAAACCGGGTTTGAATCCGGTCTCTTATTACAGGATCTTTTTCGAGCATCTCCACGGTTAAACGGATCAGTTCTTCAAAATCCACCACATCCTGCTCCAGGCAAAGCGCCTGGTAGGCCAGATAGACAGATGAAAACGCCGGCGGCAGGGGGACAATTTTTTCCAAATCACCGGACGGATCAAGCAACATCTGCTTGCAACGGCTGATCGCCAAATCCATCTGTCTGATTTTAGCCGCTGCCGGAGTACCGCCCATGGCCCGGCCAATCAGTGACAACCGCAGGGTATCGTCGGCGATTGAGGCGTCAAATCCATTGTACTGCTTTAATATCAAAAGACAAAAGGCATGGAATGTCGCCGATAAAACCCCTTGATTTTCAGACGGACCGGACAATACCGGTAAGAAGGTGTCGATCCGTTCCGTCAGCTCCCGGGCGGCTTTATTGGTGAATGTCAGGGCCAGAATAGAGCCGGGGTCAACCCCTTTTCGGGATACCAGATCGGCAATCTTGGCGGTCAGGGTCCGGGTCTTTCCGGTCCCCGGTCCGGCCTGGATAATGATGGCCCGAGCTTCCGATTCCACTGCCCGGCGCTGTTCATTGTTAAGCCCTTCCAGCAGACCGGCGGGTTTGGCGGGCGCCGGCCGCTTTTCTTTCTTTTTCAATTTTGGTTCGGCTTTTTTCTCTTTCACCCGGCTCTGTTTTTTTTTCTTTTTCACCGGAACCGCAAACAGGGGATACCGTTCTCCCTGCAACTGCTCTTTCTCTTGCTGTGTAAAGAGATTGACCTTACCAAATTCACCGTCAAATCCCGGATCAATATTGACATCTCCGGTGCGCATCTTTTCCACGGATTCGGCCAGCAGCGGGATATGGGCCGACCGGATCTGATCAACCGACCGGTCGGTCAAAATTTCCAGCTCCGGCCCTAACAGTTCAATCGCCTTGTCATAGTAAGTTCCCACCTTTTTGGTTTTCGAACCGACCTGAAAAATCTGAGCCAGGATATCGGCCAAGGGAATAATATTTTTAAACCCCTGGCGGTTCTCGGGCATATACCCCTCCGGCCGATTGGCCAGTTCCTGAACCCGGTAGAGCACCCCCTTTGTCAATTTTCCTCCGCACTCGGGACAGATGCCGCCCATCTCGGCCGTAACCGACGGATTCAGGCAGACATTGCATTTTCGATGCCCGTCATAGTGATATTTGCCTTGGTCCGGATACATATCCAACGTGCCCTGGTAGGCCTGAAGGTCGTTTTTTTCCAACGCACTTCGAATATGGAAAAAACTGAGTTTTGTATCAAAAACAGAGGCATTTCTTCCCAGGTAACCCGGTGAATGCGCATCAGAGTTGGAGATCAGCCGGACATGGTCCAGATCTTTGACCCGCCAATTCATGGGCGGATCCGACGACAACCCGGTTTCAACGGCAAAAATATATTTTTTAAGCTCCCCAAAGCACTCTTCAATGGAATCAAATCCGGATTTTGAACCGAACATGGAAAACCAGGGGGTCCAGATATGAGCCGGGACAAAAAAACCGGCATCATCCGTCTCCAGCATGATCTCCAGCAGATCCGCCGCATCCAGCCCAAGAATCGGGCGACCGTCAGAGGTGATATTCCCGATGGCATCCAGCCGGGAATTAAATCGCTTAACACTTTGTAGATCCGGAAAATAAATTAAATTATGGTTTTTACGAACCCGGCCCTCTTTTTTATATATATTGCTGATCTCAGTCTGCAAAATAAACCGGACCCGGTTTCTGCACCGCCGGGGCACCGTTTTATCAATCGGACCGGCCAGTTCTTTTTTTAATGCAAACAGGCCCGGTTCCGCCGGTTCAAGTTTGTTTTCAATCTCCTCTATCCAGGCAGGATAGGTAAAATCCCCCGTTCCCGCAACCTGTATGCCTTTGATCTGGGCCGCGTAGTAAAGGTTTTCCAGATCAAGGTTTTTTGCCGTGGCCCTGGAGTATTTGGAATGAATATGGAGATCCGCTATAAATTTCATTGTGTTGCCCGGTGTTGTGGTTTAAATTCATCTCATATGCCATATTTACCTGATTTGTGCCCGCTTTAAAAGGCAGTTTATCAGTTTTATCTTAAAACGAACAAACCGGTCCGGCCGGTCAAACGGATACCAACAATCATGACACGATTAACCGAAACAGATCAACATCTGGTCAGACAATGGGATCAGCATGCAGAAGCAACGGTGGTAATCAGCCTTGTCCAACCCGAAGATACGGACACCGACCCGTCACACGCGGACCCCATCAAACAATTCCAGGCCGTTGCAGACCAGTTGACCGGCCTGTCATCCCGGCTGGCCATCCGGCACCAGAGTAAACCGGTTCCCCGACCCGGCTTTGAGCTGGCCGACAACATTCTGTTTTCAGCCTTTCCCCTGCAAAAGGGACTGCCACCCTTTCTCAATGCGTTGTCACAAACCGCCGGGTCCCGGCCCATGCTTCCCGATCCGGTAAAAAACCGTATAGACAGATTAGACATTCTGATCCGGCTGAAATTATACATCACCCCGGCCTGCCCCCATTGCCCGGATATGGTTAACACCCTGATCCCCCTTGCCCTCTCCTCTCCGTTGATTCAACTGGAGATTCTTGACGGCAGCCTGTTTAACCGGGAGGCACAAAAGGACGGGGTGACATCCGCCCCCTGTCTGATTCTGGATGACGGCTTCCGGTGGACCGGCGGGGTCTCGGCTTTGGAAATTCTTAATATGGCGGTAAACAGGGACCCGTCGACCCTGAGTACGGAGACACTCAAACATATCATGGAAGAGGGGGATGCATCCTGGATTGCCGTACAGATGGCGGAAAAGAAAAAGATCTTTGACAATTTTGTCCACCTGATCTGCTACCCGCTCTGGTCGGTTCGCCTGGGTGCCATGGTCGTGGTGGAAGAGCTGGCACAAACCCAACCGGATCTGATTCTCCAGCTCTGTTCTCCCCTGATTGAGCGATTCGATTCCGTGGATATTCCCGCACAAGGCGATATACTCTATGCCTTGGGTGAGGCCGGAGACCTGAAAACCGCGGACTGGATAGAAAAAAAGCTGTCCTCCTTTTCCCACCCGGATCTGATCGATGCGGCCAATGAAGCGGTGGTATCCATCCGGGAGAAAACGGATTAACGTCCTTTTAGGGTTCCTCTTTTAAGTGACAATTTGTTAATCAAAAGGTATGGCCTTTATATCGGCACAAAGATAAGTTTAGGATTGCCTCTCATTTTATTTTCTGAAATAACAGGAAACGGTATGATTCCATATCAACCCTAGGTTTTTATACGGAGAATGAGATGGACGAATTTGATATCCGCATTCTGGCGGTACTGATTTTTTTGATTTTCGGTTCAACGCTGACGATGCTCGTCCGAAAATTTAAAAACAGAATATTCCGCCCCAAACTGCCGGTTTACAACATGACCATCCGGGCGGACGGCCTGGAGACAACAACGGTTTCCGATGTGGTCATCCCCCTTCCCGAGGGACTTGTCAATGGAGCGGTCAACGCTTTTGACCGGATTCAGACCATCCCCGGCATCCGATCCGATCTGCTGGAAGAGCTTGAGGAACGTTTTCTTTCCCAACAGGAGAACAAAGCGTTTGCAAAAGCGGCGATCCGTGCCTTCCGGGCATGGCAGACCGGTATCATGATGCAAATACTCGATCCGGACAATCAATTTTCAAAAAAGGCAAAAAAACCGTTTCAACCCGCAATCACGGCACCGGAATTTAAGCAATTTGTATTTTTTACATTCCTGGGGGTTCAAAACCCCGATCTCATGCCCGCAGCCGTCCAATCGTTGCAGGCACAGTACACAACCTTTTTCAGGACCTACCGGTTCCGGGAAAATGAATTCCTGCTCGGATGGGCCCAGCACCTGATGCTGACCAATCAGGCCCTGATCCTTTTCAATCAAACCAGTACACCGGAAATCGAACAGACCATACCGCTGCAAACGGTCAAAAAAGTCTCCTATACGCCCGTCGGGTTAAAACGATTGTAATGGCCGATGATGCCCAAATCCACCATCTAATTTTTTTTCCCATGTGGGCCATGGGTTGCACCCCATCCCTGGCCTTCAGCAAGGTGCCGGATGTAAGGCGACAAGGGGTGACGACTGAGGGCGTATCAGCCATACGCGCAGGGAGGAACGACCGTAGTCAACGCGGCAGGCGGGACCGTATGGTGGATCAGGGTGATGCCAATTATATTGACATTACCGGATGGAATCACCTATTCATTAGATTACGAGCCTGTTATTTTAATGAACAAGATAAACCCCGGTTATGACTTGTGCTGTCTGCTCACCGGATACTTCAGTACAGCACACGGAATACGCGGAACCCTAACAAGGAGGGAACAAATGGCGGTTAAACAGTATACAGACGTACTCCCCGTGGTCATGAACAACGATGTGGTAAAAAACGTGGCCGGACGGGTAATGATCGGAAAGGAAGACGGGGCCGAGAATTTTTGCATGCGGGTTTTTGAAATGGCAAAAGACGGTCACACCCCCAAACACGCCCATGACTGGGAACATGAAATTTTTGTCCATACCGGCCATGGAGAGGTTCTTATGAACAATACCTGGCACCCGTTGTCACCCGGTTCCACGGTTTTTGTTCCCCCCAATGCAGAGCACCAGTTCAGAAACCGGAATGATTCGTTGTTCACGTTTGTATGCCTGATTCCTTCAGGGGTTGCCGAATTATGATACGCCCCCGCTCCTGTGTAAAGAAAAACGGCCGATTCACTGTCGGTATTCACACCCCCGGTTTTGATGTCCGGAACCTGAGGCAGAATGAATATATAGACACCCTGGGCTGGTGTGACGACGGCACGGCCGTTGACAACCGGATCAATTTTCCGGATACGGATCTGCAGGAACCCGGTGCAGATCCGATCTATGAAATTGCCAATCCTTTTTCATTCCGGGGAACCACCTATATCAATTCCGCCTGGGCCGATGCCAAAGCCAAGGCCCCGGATACCATCCGGATCAGGGAACCGGAGCCCTGTTCGCTGATCAACAATTTTAAAAAGGCGGAAACAGGGTTTAAAGACGTATCTGTCTTCATTGACCTGTTGCCCCGCCCCCTTTTAATCGCCTTGGCACAGGCGTCCACCGACCCTGAGGAGCTGGTCCTGCTGGCCCGGAAATCATGCCGGATTCATTATGACCAACAGAACGGCCGTCCCACCGGAATCGGCTATAAAAGAGACAAAGATAGTATTATTCCCGATATTTTTGACCCCGAATTGTTTGAAGTCGTGGTCAACAACCCGGATCTTCCGGACCCTTACAAAAATGCACTTGTATTAAAACCCGGTGTCCAGGGCCATAATGAAATCACTGCCGAGTTTATTTCACCGGACGGCACCACCCATGTCTTTGAATATTTACGGCGTAATTCATACATCCCCTGGGGACATTTTGCCTCGAACATGGCAAACGACAGTGTCCGTTACAGCGCCAAAGAGTTGAGTATCCAGGATATGCAGGGTATCCGCCATCTCTATTATCAACGGGCCTATGTCAGGATGGCCCGGGCCCTGGATATTCCAATGCGGGATAAACGGCAGACACTGGCCCCTGATCAGCTGGAATCCCTGAGAATTAAACTGATTGACCAGTTGAACCGGACAAATTCCACCGACATGGACTTTACCGCCACCCTATGGGGCTGGAACTTCGGGTTTGGATATGCCCCTTCCGGTCACCGGCTCCATGCATCACACCAGATGATCCACCAGCAAAATGCCATGATCCCCGGCAACATCCCCACCACATCAGGAGAGACCGTGCCGGCATTTGCCTGCGGAGACCAAATAGCGGAATTTATCGCCCAGTACAGGGATGCCCACGGGGTTGATTTCTTTCAGGTCTATCAGGACGCCATTTATAGCAATACCCGGACAGACGGAAATGAAAAGGGGCCGGATTCCCTGATTGTGGCGGAAGACGAACATACTCTTCTCTTTGTTCCCAAGGCGCAGGTGTGTGAGTATGAACTGCAGCTGATGCCCAAAACCGACTGCGGGAATATCTTTGAAGCCGGAACCGGTTTGAGGGCCGCATTGGACAAGGCGATTTTGTCCGCCGTAAAAACCCTTGAGTCTTTGGGGGCCAAGCTGATCACATCCATAGAGTTTTCCAAGCGACTGGGACGATGGGAGGGGGATACAACCGGACAGCGGTTGCTATACTCTTTCATCCCAAGACTGCCCTATGCACCGGCCACCTTTTCCGAAGCCCAGCAAAGATGGATATGCGGACTCTATCCCGAAGATTTTGCCCGGGCCTGCAGGCAGACCCGATCCGGCAACCAGGGAGGCAGCCATGGTGATTCATGATTTTATCTACGAATGGGACGGAAAAAGCAAAGACGGGGAAAAACCGGTCTCGTGGTGGCCGGGCGCCTACCGTGTCAAAATCGTTGAACTGGCTTTGCCCGATTCAGATATCAGCTATCTGATCCCCACAGCCGTGCTCCTTAAAAATGCCCGGTCCAACCGGGAAATAAACACATCTTTAAAAAATTATATCTATACCTTTGCCCAGAAAATAAGCAAAGAATATGATCTGGACATGGAAAAAACCCTGTGGATAGAACTGGACGACACCATCCGGGTGACCCGGCTGGCATCGAATCCCAAACTGCCTGAAGCCACGTTATACTCCATCTCATGGCGGGCTATACGCCCCAACGAACTTGAAATGATCCAGCCTTTTCTTTCGGACATGTAACAGACAGGCAAAAAATAACTTATTGAATTTACTATTTTTTTCATATTCACAAATAAAATTCAAAAAAATTGATAAAATTCAAAAAATGTTGACGAATCATTCAAACCAGGATATGATTTCATAATTTTAAAATTCAACGAGACTATAAAGGACATCATCATGTCAAAATATCTAATAGACACAGACCCAGAAATTGCAGCCATCATTGAAAAGGAAAAAGAGCGCCAGGAAATCGGCCTTGAGCTGATCGCATCGGAAAACAGCGTCAGCAAGGCGGTTATGGATGCACAGGGAAGTGTCCTCACAAACAAGTATGCCGAAGGATATCCGGCCAAACGGTACTATGGCGGGTGTGACTTTGTCGATGAGGCGGAAAACCTGGCCATGGACCGTGCGAGACAACTTTTCAAGGCCGAGTATGCCAATGTACAGGCGCATTCCGGCTCCGGAGCAAACATGGCAGCCATGATGGCCGTGATTGAGCCGGGCGATACGGTTTTAGGCATGGATCTGGCCCATGGCGGACACTTAACACATGGCAGCCCGGTCAGCTTTTCCGGAAAACTCTATCACTTCGTCCATTACGGTGTCTCTGAAAAGAGCTGCACCATTGATTACGACCAGGTGGCCGAGCTTGCAAAGGAACACAACCCCCGGATGATTATTGCCGGTGCCAGCGCCTACCCCCGGATCATTGATTTTAACCGATTCGCCGAAATAGCCGACGCCTGCAATGCCGTTTTAATGGTGGACATGGCACATATCGCAGGGCTCGTGGCCACCGGGTTTCACCCCTCCCCCGTCCCGGTATCCGATATTGTCACCACGACCACACATAAAACCCTGAGAGGACCGAGGGGCGGAATGATTCTGGCCAAATCCGAACTGGGCGGCAAAATCAACTCATCCATCTTTCCCGGTACCCAGGGCGGTCCGCTCATGCATGTGATTGCCGCCAAGGCAGTGGCCTTTAAAGAGGCCCTGTCCGATTCTTTCACGGATTATCAGAAAAATGTGGTCGCCAATGCCGCAGCCATGGCCGAGGCCTTTAATGAAAACGGGGTAAACATGGTCTCCGGGGGAACGGACAATCATCTGATACTTCTGGATCTCACCGAACTGAATATTACCGGCAAAGATGCGGAGCACCTGCTGGAAAAGGCAGGAATAACCGTAAACAAGAACGCCATCCCCTTTGAAACCCGCAGTCCATTTATCACCAGCGGTGTCCGCATCGGCACACCGGCCATCA
The DNA here is from genome assembly GCA_028280105.1 of Desulfobacula sp. Taxonomy (GTDB): domain Bacteria; phylum Desulfobacterota; class Desulfobacteria; order Desulfobacterales; family Desulfobacteraceae; genus Desulfobacula. The sequence continues at coordinate 74,787 of JANQML010000087.1, forward strand.
CCTCAAGAGGCATCCGTGCGGAGCAGGCTCGAACCGTGGCCCGGATGATTTCTAACATTTTAAAACACCCGGATGACGATGCGGTTTTAAAGGAGAGTAAGCAGAGCGTTGCAGACCTTTGCAAACAATTTCCCCTCTACGCAGACGGAGACCGGGTATAAAAAGGTCCGGTTGTTATCATACCGTATAAAAAAACGGGGAATCCAGACCATCGATTCCCCGTTTTCAATTTCAATGCCCGTCACCTCAAAACCGACCAGATAATGCTGAGCCCCATGACGGCGAGGCCTAAAAACAGTATCTTCCGATATGACTTCTCATTAAATGAAGCAGAGAGCCATATCCCCAGCTTGCTGCCCGCTATCACCGCCGGAGTTGCCGCAGCATAGGTAACAAGGACCGTGGATGTCATCTGGCCGTTCGCAGCCTTGGCACCGACAATGAAAACACCTGTGATGATGAATCCGGCACCCAGAATCCCTTTCACCGCTTTTGCCGGGCAACCGCTGTAGGCAATGTAAGCGGCAAGCGGGGGGCCGTTGAAGCCAAAGGCCATTCCCAGCGCCGAAGAGAGCATGCCGGCAAGATATCCCCAGGCTTTGCCGATGATCTGAACGCCGCCCCTGTCCATGCAGAGCCCCCAGACGGCATAACAGGCAATAAATGCACCCATGCCTGCCTTCAGATATCTTTCCGATATATATTCAAGAACAAAGATACTCAGAACCACACCGGGAATCGCACCGATAAAGATACCGCGTACATACTCCCACTCAATGTATTTTCGAAAGGTCCAGCCCACCTGGCAGTTGAGGGTTAAAACAATCAGGGTGCAACTGGGCACGGCAATGGAAAAATCGATAAACGGGGTAATGAGCGGCATGGCGATCATGGCTGCGCCAAAACCGGCCACACCGTTTATAAAACCGCCGGCAAACCATCCGAGTGAAATCAGTATCAACTCTGTCATGCCCGATCCCTTTTCAGGCCGCATTTCAAAGAGAGTCGGTAAAAATCCATTCTCTTGTTGCTTTCACTTCTAACCCCGTTACAGAAATCCATTGTTTCTCCTTTCATCAGCTTGCATAGCGCCGCACCCCCACACAGCGGCATGCAAAACGGGGAATCATTCAAGATTCCCCGTTTATTATATTTTATACAAAAAATAAAGACGGTGTTGATCAACCCGGATATTTCACGAATCGATTTTACTTTAGTTGTTAGCCATTATGTCTAAACGATCCCCTGGTCCATCATGGCATCGGCCACTTTGACAAACCCCGCGATATTGGCGCCGTTCACATAGTTGCCCGGTGTGCCGTATTCCTCGGATGCGGACAAACAGTCCGAATGGATACTCTTCATGATGCCTTTGAGCTTGGTCTCCACCTCCTGCCTTGACCAGAGAATCCGCATGGAGTTCTGTGACATCTCAAGGCCGGATACGGCCACCCCGCCGGCATTGGCCGCTTTACCCGGCGCATAGAGGATGTTGTTGTCAAGAAAGATCTCCACCCCGTCCGGTGTGGTGGGCATATTTGCCCCCTCACTGACAACCGTCACGCCGTTGTTTACCAGATTCTGAGCATCTTTCACCTGGATCTCGTTCTGGGTGGCGCTGGGAAAGGCACAGTCGGCTTTATGGGTCCACAACGGATTGGAATCGGCCGCGGGATCCAGTTCCGTGTAAACCGCCTCTTTATACTTGTCTGTATACTCTTTGATCCTGGCCCGTTTGGCATTTTTCAAGTACATAACAAAATTGAGCTTTTGTTCGTCAATGCCGGTTTCATCATAGATATACCCGGATGAATCGGAAAGCGTCACCACCCTGCCGCCCAACTGGTTGATCTTCTCCGTGGTGAACTGGGCCACATTGCCGGATCCTGATACCAGGCAGGTCTTGCCGTTGAGTGAATCGTTCTGAGTGGCCAGCATCTCATCGGCAAAAAAGACCGATCCATAGCCCGTGGCTTCAGGCCGGATCAGGCTGCCGCCCCAGTTCAGCCCCTTTCCGGTGAGAATTCCGGTAAATTCGTTTCGCAATTTTTTGTACATGCCGAACAGGTAACCGATCTCTCTGCCGCCCACGCCGATATCCCCGGCCGGGACATCGGTATTGGGCCCCAGATGGCGAAAGAGTTCGGACATAAACGCCTGGCAAAACCGCATGACCTCATTGTCGGATTTTCCTTTTGGATCAAAATCGGAACCGCCTTTCCCGCCGCCCATGGGGAGGCTGGTGAGCGCATTTTTAAAGACCTGTTCAAAGGCAAGGAATTTAAGGATCGAGAGGTTAACCGACGGATGGAACCGCAAACCGCCTTTATACGGGCCAATGGCTGAATTCATCTGGATTCTGAACCCCCGGTTCACCCGCACGGTTCCCCGGTCATCCACCCACGGCACCCGAAACTGGATCACCCGGTCCGGCTCAATGACCCGTTCCATGATCCCGTTGTGCCGGTATTCGGGTCTTTTGTCCAAAACCGGTTTCACAGATTCGACGACTTCGGTGACTGCCTGATGGAACTCCTTTTCAAAGGGATCCCTTGCATTGACAATATCAAGTATTTCACCCATCTCTTCTCTCCTGTACCAATAGTGGTTGATGCCAGATTTGATATATACACCGTTGCTTTTTGACGAAACAGGCCCTTTTCTGAAAGCTGCCGGACAGAGAAGGCCCCGGAAATGCACTGAAGATGCGATACTGAACTATAAATACCATTTAAAAGCAGAAGACACAACCATAGTTGGACGCACCCTGATCCACCATACGGCACCGCCTGCTATGTTGTCTGCGATCGTTCCTGCCTGCGGCGTATGAATGATACGCCTCACTCGTCACGCCTTGCCGTCTTGCATCCGGCACCTTGCTGATGGCCGGGCATGGTACGAAACCCATGACTCAAACCATACATATATACGAAAATTTGATGGTGGATTTGGGGCGCATTCATTAAAGTGACAATTTGCTAATTAAAAGGGCCAAATAACAACCCGTCATTTGACCCGTTTAAATTTGCATCCGTCAACAGATGTCAGGCCGGTATCAATGCTTGATCATATCGGCGATCTGGAAGGCGACTTCAAGGCTCTGCTCTGCATTGAGCCGGGGATCACAGGATGTGTGATACCGGTGGTGAAGTTCGGCATCGTTTATGTTTCTGGCGCCGCCCACACATTCGGTGACGTTTTTCCCGGTCATCTCCAAATGGACCCCCCCCGGGATGGTTCCTTCAGCCCAGTGAATGTGAAAAAATGTCGTGATCTCTTCAAAAATATCATTAAAGTCTCTTGTTTTACGCCCGGATTCAGACGTATATGTATTGGCATGCATGGGGTCGCAACTCCATACAATATTAAATCCTTCTTTTTTCATCTCACGCAGCAACGGCGGCAATACGTTTCCCGCATTCTTGATTCCCAGTCGGGTGATCAGGGTCAGCCGGCCGGCTTCGTTCTCCGGATTAAGGGTTTCGATTAGCCTTTTGACATCATCGATCTCACAGGTCGGCCCGATTTTAATCCCAATGGGATTGAGCACCCCTCTTAAAAACTCGACATGGGCCCCGTCCACCTGGCGGGTCCGTTCACCGATCCAGAGCAGATGGGCGGAACAGTCATACCAGTCACCGGTGGTGGAATCCACACGGGTCATCGCCTCTTCATATCCCAGCAAGAGGGCTTCATGGGAGGTAAAAAACTGGGTTTGGATCACCTGGGGAATATCCGTGGGAATACCGATGGTATGCATAAATTTAATGGCCTGATCGATCTGTTTGGCCAGGCGGTCATAGGAACGGCCCATGGGCGATTGTACCACAAACTCCTGGTTCCATGCCTGAACCCGGTGCAGGGCGGCATATCCGCCCCGGGTAAATGCCCGAAGCAAATTCAGCGTGGCAGCGGCCATGTAATATCCTTTGAGCATAAACTTGGGGTTGGGTATCCGGGCCTCTTTCACGGGGTCAATCCGATTGACCATGTCTCCCCGGTAAGACGGAATTTCAACACCGTCAACCCATTCCGTGTCTGACGACCGGGGTTTGGCAAACTGACCGGCAATCCGGCCCACCTTGATCACGGGTTTTCCGCCCGCATAGGTCATGACAACCGACATCTGGAGCAGCACCTTTAAGGTTTCCCTGATATTGGGAGCCGTTACCTGTGTAAAATTTTCCGAACAATCACCGCCCTGGAGCATAAAGGCCTCTCCTCTGGACGCTTTGGCCAGCATCTCTTTCAGTGCGCGGATTTCACCGGCAAAGACCAGGGGCGGCAGCACGGATAAATCATCGATCACCTTCTCGTATTTTTCCGAATCCGGCCAATTGGGTTGTTGAAGGGCCGTATAGTCTTTCCAGCTTGTTTTTGTCCACTCTTTTGCGGTTGTCATATTCTTCTCTCATACTATTTACAATTAAAAGTTTACATTATACACCTAACAGCACTTATTTATAAAATCAACATTATAATAAAAATTGCACATATAAAATTAAGCAAATAGCGCTCAGCATCTTTTATTTTAAATAAGTGTCGTAAAATAACTTTAAAATAGTTAAAAAAACGACGATCAAAAAGAGAGGCCGAATAAGGCCGGCTCCTTTTTTTATCGCCAGGCTTGATCCGAGCCTGGCACCAATGATCTGACCGCCTGCCATACAGAGCCCCACGGAGTAAAGGACATTGTTACCAAGGATAAAGACGGCAAGCGCCACAATATTGCTGGTAAAATTCATGATCCGTGTCATTCCGGATGCTTTTTTTATGTTCAGCCCCAGAAAAAAAAGCAAGGCCGCCGTCCAGAAAGAGCCGGTTCCCGGGCCGAAAAACCCGTCATAGAACCCCAGTCCCAATCCGAATATAAAAAAAAACAGATGCCGGGGCAGTTTGGGGGAAGCCGCCCCGCCCGTCGGATCCTTTGTAAACAATGTATATAAAAAGACCACAAGCAGCAGAACCGGAACCAGGTCTTCGACAAAACCGGCTGACACCTGCTGAACACTCCAGGCGCCCAGCATGGCTCCAATCAATGTATATAAAATGCCGGCCCGGTTTTCATTGATTTTAACCACGCCCTTTTTAATATAATTATACGAGGCGGACAATGTCCCGAAACTGCCCTGAAGCTTGTTTGTTCCCAGGGCGACCTCGGGGGGAAGGCCTACGGATAAAAGCACGGGCAGGGTTATCAGCCCGCCCCCGCCGGCGATGGCGTCCACAAACCCGGCAGCGATGCCTGTTAAAAACAAAAGTATATACAAAGAGAAGGAGAGATCCATTTTCGTATCCGCTCATTGAGATATTGAATAAAGAAAAGCCATATCAGTCTGTACGCTGTTTGTAAACCGTATCTTTACAGCCCTGATCAATCATACGGTCCCGCCTGCTGCCTTGCCTGCGGCACCGTATGGTAGCCAGGGAAGGGGTGCAACACATGGCCCACATGCTAAAAAAATTTGATGGTGGATTTGGGTACAAAAACCCGCTCAACAATGCGTACCATCAGACATGCTTGTTTATGAACCCGGTTTTCCCTTTTGTTCAGGGCTTACCTGGGGTGTCCTCTCCAAGTCGTTTCATTATCCGGCAGCGCCAGTACTTCCAGCAGGGACGGAATGAATCCGACCTGTTCATGAAACCGTCCCTGATGTTTGGCTGCCGCCGACAGCATGGTGGTGGCGACCTGAAAAATCCGATGAATCACCGGACGCTGGGGCACCTGCCTGCCGTCCGCAAGGGATTGCCTGCAAATATTCACATCCGGCGAACTGAACCAGCGACAGGAGAGGGGCCGGTTTTCATAGATCAGACACAGATGGTTTGTATCGAGAAAGACGCATACCGACCGGTTCAGAGGGGGCTGCCTTACCAGGACATCCCGGTTCATCCGGCTGATGAGGTGCTGCAAATCGATTTCTGAAACCGTTTTTTTTAAGTGCCCGGCCACATCAACAACCACCTGGGACGGGCATTCAATGGGAAAAGAACAACAGAAATGACACCCCTTGACACAGGCTACCGGGGACGAGTCGGGAAAATGACGGTTAAACACGGCAACGGCATCATCAATATGGCTGATGATGATTGCCAGGGCTGAAGATGCATCCTCAATATCGGCAATATCGTTAAACATCTGCCGGCCCAAATCCATGAACAATTGCTCGTACTCACGGCCGATATCCGCCATTTTTTCGGCCACCTGAACCACTTTTTTTTCATAAAAAACAAGTGCCCCGGCATCCTGACGGTCCTGTTCTGTCTCTTTCATACCTTTATCCTAACCTGTTACCTCTATTTGGGTTTTCTCCGGCTTCCATGCGTATGGCATCTGTGGCGGCTTGTTTTTTATTTCACCGGACATAAAGAAGCACCCCGATATCAGTCATCCGTGTTTCCCAAAACCCGGCCCCGAAGTTTTTTCAGCCGGCTCCGTTTTGATTTATGGTCCAGGCGCTTTTTCATGGCGCTCTTTGTCGGTTGGGTGGGCCGTCTTTTCCGCTGGGTTTGAGTGGCGGTCATTATGAATCTTTTCAATCTTTCAAAGGCATCTTCACGGTTTTTATCCTGTGATCGAAACCGCTGGGCTTTTATAATGATCACCCCGTCTTTTGAGATCCGCTTATCGTTTTTTGCCAGCAGGGTTTCTTTAACGGCGTCAGGCAGGCGGGATGCCCGGATATCAAACCGGAGATGAACAGCGGTCGAAACCTTATTCACATTCTGCCCGCCCGCCCCCTGGGAACGGACCGCAGACCACCGGACCTCATCTTCACGTATCTCTATGGATTTAGACTTGTTCAAAGATGCCATTTTATTGGTTTTTCAAACGGTTATCCGATTTAAACACCGGGCAGAGCCGGGTCACCGGTCAATAAATCCTGATAAAAACTCTCCCAAAGGTTGGTTGATTACCAGGTCGGCCAGATGATCCAGCGGGGTGTCTGACAGTGTAATGATCACAAGGGTGGCACCGGATTGTTGTGCCATAAGGGGATAGGTGGCTGCCGGCTGGACAACAAGCGTGGAACCGGCGGCAATGAAAAGGTCGCAGTTGCATGCCAACTGTTCAGCCCGGGACAGGTCTTCTCCGTTCAGACTCTGCCCGAAAGAGATGGTATTGGATTTAAGCAAGCCCCCACATCTTTCACATACCGGGCATGGGGCGGAAAGATCCAGGTGATCCATAAATCCGTCCGCAGGTTGCGTGTCTCCACAGTCAAGACAGATGATCTCCAGGCTGGTCCCATGGAGGTTGACAATCTGATCGGCCGGTATTCCGCTTTTTTCATGTAGCCCGTCAATGTTCTGTGTAATGAGCCCGGATAATCGCCCCGTCTTATGGAGATGGTAAAAAAAACGGTGGGCCGGTCCCGGCCGGGCCGGTTTTAAAGACGCCCACAGGGCCTGTTTTCTCGACCACTCTAATCGTCGTTTCTCTTCATCGGCGATAAACTCGTCCAGATAGACGGGTTGAAATTTTTCCCAGATTCCCCCCTGGCTCCGGTAATCGGCAATACCGGATTCCGTGCTGACCCCGGCACCGGTAAACCCGACGATCCGGCTGCTCGATTCAAGCATCTCCTGAAATTGTCCGGCCTCTTTTTTCATGTAACACTCCTGTAAGATATTTCTTTAAGCGTTTCTCTCTCTTTTACATTCATCATACTCTCATTTTTCAATGATGACCGGATGTCATTCAAATTAGCAAAAAAAGAAGGAAAAGCCAATCAAATGAAATATGCACACCCCCCGACCCCAAATCCACCATCAAATTTTTGTTTAGCATGTACGCCATGGGTTGTACCGCCTCCCTGGCCACCAGCAAGGTGTCGGATGCAAGGCGACAAGGCGTGACGACTGAGGGCGTATCAGCCATACTCCGCAGGGAGAAACAACCGCAGGCAACGCAGCAGGGGGGACCGTATGGTGGATCAGGGGAGAGCCGAATTAGAGGGGATAAACCGTTACTTAAGAATTTTGAGCCGATTCAGCCAGTTCCAGCGCACTCAACCGCTGCTGGGCCAGCCGGGCCCAGACCGAGTCATATGATTCCACCACTTGCGTGTAAGCATCTCTGGCTTTTGAAATAATATTGCCCTTCTGATACGCATCACCTAAAAGAAATCCCAGATTGGCCCTTTCCCTTTCATTTTTGGACAGGTTCAATGCCTTCTCAAACGCATCTGCAGACTTGACATATTGTTTGAGTTCGATATAGGTCCGCCCCAGTTCTTTATATGCAAACGCAAGAGTCTCATAATTTTCACCTGAAGCCAGTGCAATCTCCTTTGCCGCTCTTTCCCGAAGATCTGCAGCAGTTGCAAAGTCTTCTTTTTCTTCAAATACCGTGGCATGCGACGATAAAATATTCCCTTTTTCAATACGTTTTCTTGCTGCCCTGTAAGCATCTTTATACTTTTTTGAAGCCAGGTCATACTTTTTTTGTTCTAAATAGATATCCCCGGATCGAGTCAGCGCTTCCACCCGGTTTTTATTTTTCGTAAACCGTTTGGCAAATCCGGCGAATAATTTTAACGCATCCTCATCCCGGCCGGATTCATCCATGGCCAGACCAAGTCCGAAAAGCAGTTCCGGTGAACGGGCAGATCGTTTATACTGTTTATACGCGTCGATTAAATGGTTGAACGACTCTTCATATAAACCGGCTTCAAGATATGCCAGACCGATGGATAACTCAAGCTGCCGGCTCCCCATTCGATCAATCCGGTTGTGTTCCGTTTCATACCGGTTGAGTATCAGGGTATATTCATCCGCCTTTAACTGTTCTTTAAACAATTGTTCATAAGCCTTTTGCATCAATTTCACAGCCTCGTAACGGAGGCCCCTGGGATGCGTTGATAAAAGATCCTCAATTTCCTGAATGCATTTATCATACTCACCCTGTTTCTGATAAATCTCCGCGATCCGCATCATGGCAATTCTGGCAAAGGTGTTTTCAGGAAATTTGGTCTTGATCATCTGGTAAATTTCCATCTTTTCATCATCATTTTTCAGGTATCTGGCAATACCGATGGAACTGGCGATATACCCTTCAGTGTCCGGGAATTTCTCTCTTACCAGTTCATAGATTTTAGTCGCCCTTTCTTCATCGTTGTCCATACCGTATGTATCGCCGATTCTAGTTAAAACAATATCCCGATCGGATAATGCCGGAAAAAGATTCATCACCCGGTTTAAACTGTCTCTTGCCTGCCGGCTCAGACCGACTTCATAGTTGGCGTTTCCTATAAAGAGCAGCAGATCGCTGGATTCGTAAACTTTTTTCGGAAACGATTCAACCACATAGTTCAGCACGGTGAGTGCATTCAGGTATTGACGTTTATTAAAAAGTGTTTTCCCATATCCCACACCGGCATCTGCAATATAGGCATTTTCCCTTGTATCTTCAAAGACCTGCTTGTAATATGTCATCGCCTTGTCCGGGTACCCTTTTAAATCATATATATCTGCCAGATGGTACATGACTTCGGAAAGACCGCTATACTCCGGATACTCTTGCTTGATAATATTAAAATACCCTTCTGCAGCTGAAATATTATTCAACTGCTTTTGAATCAGGCCGATACCTGCATATCCATAGGGGATATACTCGGATTCGGGATATGAAATCAACGCATCCTGAAACATTCGCTCCGCCTGTATCAGACGGTTAAACTCCTCTTCTTTAACCGTTCTAAAAAAAACATGCGCTTTTAAAAAAAGAGCGTCTTCCAGGCAGGTCACATTTTCCTGCCGGATGTACTGATCCAGCACTTCAAAAGCCTGGGCATACATCCTATTTTTCATCAGACTCAGGGCATTCCCCACTTGTGAGGTATCTTCATTACATCCGGTTTCGCTCATTTTATAGAGGATGTCATTTATATCTCCCTTGTATTTGCTTTTTTCCCTTTCCGGAGGCACGTAGGTAAGCGGCATGGGAATGACTTCGCGGGCAGGTTCAGCCGTTTTTTCCTCTTTCTTGCGTTCATCAGCGCCTGTTAATTTGGGAATATCACTGATTTTAATCGGATCCGGAGCCGTGTTGTCCACGATTCTTTCAGGTACTTTTGCAGGGGGCTGAGGAGAACGCTTTACAGGCTCCTGTTTCTGATCTCCGGGTGGCGGGGGTGGGCCGGTTGGCGGAGTTTTAGGTGTCAAAGGCGTGTCCGGTTGGGTGGCTGGGGCTGCCTTTTTACTTTCAAGGCCTACTTTAAAAACGGTATTAGAGGCCTCAAACCCGGACGTTATGGGTCCAAACGGCTGATGGGAGTTTAAAACTACGGCAATCACATTGCCGGAAAGCTTTTCCACGGCAATGTCTTTAAATGCACTCTCTTTCTTGCCATCGATTTTAAACCCTTTTGAAAGCGTTGCATTTTTTAAAGCAATCAAAAGCTGCCGCTTTTCTACCTTGATCACCTTCACCGGAACCTGGCCGGTTAAATGGAGATCTATCGATAAAGGATTCTGACGGATGGCAATTTTTTGTATATCGGCCTGTGCGGCAAAAGAACGGAAAGGTGTCAGCAGACAGAAAACAACCGTTAAAAACCAAAGTACCGGAACGATTGCTTTTTTTGAATGTGATTTGCTCATAATCTTTACTTTAGGTTATCACTTGACCCCGTTTCAGGGTTGATCTTAATTAAGATAAAAGGGTATTTAAATCCGGTTCCTTCTCGAATCCTACCCTGCTTAAGGCTTAAGCCTGATAAAAGCAATTTATATGCCACAATTCAATGATGTGGTTATAATAGCAGATCAAACCGGTGAGTTAAAGCAAAGTTTACCTCATCATTGCAGGTTTAGTGCGGAAGCTACTTTTTGAGGGTGAATAAAAATAAGGGCCAGAACGAAAAAAAGAGATGTGTCAAAAAAATGACGACAAAGAGTCTTTAAAAAACCGGCATCCGGTTTTCCGGTTCAATTTTCATTTTTTTGATTTTTTCCACGAGCGTCGTACGGTTCATCTTCAGCAATTCAGCAGCTTTTGCCTTGACCCATCCGGTGTCGTTGAGCGCATGCAGGATCAAAGACCGTTGGTATTGATCGATTGCATCGTTAAATCCGATTCCGTTATTGAATATCGAGGCGACACTGACGGTATGATTTTTTGTACAATTTCGGGTGATATAATCCGGCAGATCATACATTTCAACGGTATCCTCTTCCACAAGCACGGACAGCCGCTCTATAAGATTTTCAAGTTCCCTGATATTTCCCGGCCAGTCATATCTCAGCAAGGCGTTCATTGTCTCTTCAGGGAAAATTCTTTTCCGGTATCCGTTTGATCTGAGCATTAACTGACCTTGAAAATAGTCTGTTAGCTCAGGGATATCTTCTTTGCGTTCCCGCAACGGTAAAATATGGAGCGGAATAACATTTAACCGGTAATAGAGATCCTCCCTGAAACGGCCGTCCTCAATGGCCGCAGGTAAATCCTTATTGGTGGCTGAAATCACCCGGATATCCACCTCAATTGTGGAAGTCCCGCCCACCCGTTCAAACCGTCTTTCCTGAATGGCCCTTAACAGCTTTACCTGGAGATCCGGGCTCATATCCCCGATCTCGTCTAAAAATATGGTGCCTTTGTCGGCAATTTCAAAGCGACCGGTCCTGGAGCGGTGGGCCCCTGTAAAGGCACCTTTTTCATGCCCGAACAATTCACTTTCAAGCAATTCACCGGGAATGGCGCCGCAGTTGATAATAACCATGGGGCCGTTCTTTCTGCAGGAGTTGTTATGAATCGCCCTGGCAATCAATTCTTTGCCGGTTCCGCTTTCTCCGGTAATCAGAACGGAGGAATCGGATTTAGAGACTTTTCTTGCCGTATCCAGCACCTGCATCATTCCTTTGCTGGTGCCGGCAATGCCTTCACGATTAAAAACCGTTATGTTTTTATGGCGGATGTCGGTTCCCTGAATTTCGTTGCCTTTGTTAGACGGGGAGGTAATGATCATTTTAGAATCTTTTGGAGTTTGTCTGATATGGCTTCTGCCGTAAACGGCTTCACTACATAATTGGAGACACCGGCCTGCACGGCTTCTATAACATTCTGTTTTTGGGCCTCTGCGGTAACCATTAAAAAGGGGGCTGTTTTATAGTTATCGCTTGCGCGAACCTTTTTTAACAGTTCAAGTCCGGTCATCTTAGGCATGTTCCAATCCGATATGATCAGATCTATTTTCTGAGTTTCCAAAACTTCCCAGGCAGTTGTACCATCATCTGCTTCCACAAGATTTTTAAACCCAAGCTGTTTTAAAATATTCTTAAGGATACGGCGCATGGTAGCAAAATCGTCAACTATCAAAACTTTGATGGAAGTGTCCATTGCCACATTTTCCTCCTTCTCTATATTAAGACTTCCGCTCTATCGCTCAAAACAGACTTCAATTGTAAATTTACCACCGTCCGTACTGAAAGGAATGGCTATCTTGGGCCCTTCGGAATAATGGGTGATACTGTGGTTCCGGCCCGTAATCACGGACGGAATCGCCGCTTTAAATACCTTCCCCATTTCTTCAAGCTCCCGCCTTGCCTGCCCTGAAATCATATTGGTCAATTCACCAACCGCATCAGCGATCTCACTGTTGAGTTCAGTCATGGTTTCACCAAACATATTTGAAACCACCGTGAGAATACACTTCTCCTCGAATGTAACGGCAATCGTCCCGTTTGCAATACCGGTGAGCCCCAGAACTCCGGATACATCCCCGACTGCCACATTATCCCTTTTAAGATAGGGTTTGCCTGCTTCCACGTCTACAAATGCCATGGTCTCCAAAACATTAATAGTTGCATTTATAAAGGGATTTACAAGCTTGACATCCATTTATTTTAACCTTTGATCGCAATCCGTGTAATCAGACAGAATCATCAATACTATTATAATAGACAATATTTTTCAAATGAGAATATGTTTCTATATCCATTGAATCGAATTCAATCCCCATACCGCTTTCCGTAACCCTTACAACGGTCGCCGAGATCTGTAATTCAATTTCTTCCACCCCCCCGGACAGATAGATTTTCACGGAGCAATTGGTCTGGGCAGGGAAGACCGTATCTGTATTGACAAAGAGACCTTTTATACTCAGATCTTTGGAATCGCCTTCCAAACGGACCTGTTCTTTATCCGCATCAAGTAAAATATGGATGGCCGTAGCAAACCCCACTCTGACATGTTTACGTTTTTCATCGTTGTTATCTGCAACCACGTGAGACATACTCCATGCGTTTTTTAAATCGGGTTATTGTTTTCAAATAAAGTAGCACATTTTAATTCAGGGCTCAACCTATTAAAAATCATCGGGTAAGTCCTGATTTGCAACGTTTAAAAATGCATTTACAACCTTTGGATCGAACTGGGTTCCGGAGTTTTCCCTGATGATTTTTATGACCTCTCTTTTTTCCATTTTTTTCCGGTAGGCCCGATCCGATGCCATGGCATCAAAGGAATCTGCAACACAGAGAATCCGGGAGAGTTTGGGAATGTTTTCACCTTTTAGCCCATCCGGATACCCGGTACCGTCATAGCGTTCATGATGATGCCGAATGATTTCCATTTCGCGATCCCACAACCCCAGTTTGCTGATAATGTCGGCCCCGATATCCGGGTGTTCTTTTATTTTTTCGTATTCTTCGTCAGTCAATCGGCCCGGTTTCAAAAGAATATCATCCCGAATACCGATCTTGCCGATATCGTGGAGACTGCCGGCAAAATTGATAATGTCCATCTCCTCTTCCGTACAGCCCATTTCGGCAGCAATCATATCCGCGTATTTGGCAACCCGTGTGGAGTGTTTACGGGTGTAAAGATCCCGGACCTCCAGAGCGGTTACAAAAGCATACAGGGTTGAAAACAGATTATCATAAATATTTTCATACAATGCAATATTTTCAATGGCAGACGCCGCCTTTTGAGTAATAAAGCTCATATAATAGATATCTTTTTCATCAAAAAGCTTTTCATTAAAAGAGAATGCACTGGCAATTCCAAAGGTTTTGTCACGAATTTTTAACGGAACAACCATTAACGAATGTACGACATCGTCAATCCGGTCATTTTTTCTGGGTTCCGATATCAGACAGGGATTGTGCTCTCCGTCTAAAATATCGAGTATAAATGCGCTGGCCAGCTCAGACAGGTCCGAACCATAGAGATTTCTGGTCTGTTCATCTTCTATACCGCAATCGTTTGAAGCGACCTGAACAAGGGATCTGTCCTGGTCAGAGTATATATGGAAAAAAACTTTATCCGCCTTTAATTCATCCACACCCAGATCGACGACTTTATTAAAAATTCCATAGCTGGAATCGGTATTGGAAAAATCTTCCATGATACGGTTGAGCGTGTTGACCTCCTCTATGCGGTCAAGCAGCTCCACATTGAGTTGTTTGAGGCGCTCCTGACGCCCCATCTCTTCTTTGAGAATTAAATTTTCAACAAAGAGTTCCCGTTCCCTTAAAATTCGTTTCAAGGTGAGTTCCATCTGTTCGAGATTGACCGGTTTGATCAGATAGTCGACAACACCGTTTTTAAGCGTCTGTATTGAATTCTCAAGAGAGGGAAAGCCGGTCATCACAACCACCGGAAGCGTGCTTTCAATCTGCCGGACTTTTTCAGCCAGTTCCAGTCCGTCCATCATCGGCATGTTGATATCGGTGAACAGGCATTCGATATTCACTCTCTCAAGAACTTCGAGCGCTTCAACCCCGTTTGGAGCCGTATAGACCTGATACCCTTTTTTTTGAAAATATCCTTCCGCAACATCCAGAATACCTTCCTCATCGTCAACTATCAGAACCTTGATCGGATCTTTTCTCATCATCTGCTCATATCAACCTTGTTTGCAATATGTTCGTATCCCATGAATGTAACCCAATCACATGTTTTTATCAACAGAAAACCATGTCCCTGCAGGGCAAACGCATTTAGAACCGACACGTTTTTTGATCATCTATAATATTAAGTTCTTAGCTCTTGTTAAAAATTTATCTGCGTTTGCCTTCATCATGTAACTATCTGAAATCATTTATACTGAATTTTACATGCGATAAACCTGCATGTCCCAGATCCGCCATACGGCACCGCCTGCTGCGTTGCCTGCGATCGTTCCTCCTTGCAGAGTATGAATGATACACCTCACTCGTCACGCCTTGCTGCCTTGCATCCGGCACCTTGCCGATGGCCGGGGATGGTGGGTTTGGAATGTTCGGTACTGTCCATTCAAAAAGTGAACACAATTCTGTTTTTTTATATAAAAAGAAAATATTAATCTTGACAACCCAACATATGCTGAATAATATACAAAAAAATAACTAACAAACAAGGGCATTTACCCATGGATAACATCGACCTCCAGATTCTTAAGATTTTACAAAAGAAAGCCCGGATCCCCAATGTTGAAGTTGCCAGAAACGTTGGAATGGCACCATCTGCCGTTCTTGAAAGAATCAAAAAACTGGAAGCCCGGGGGGTTATCCAGGGGTATGAAGTCCGGCTCAACCCGGAGATGTTCAATTGCGATATGATCGCCTTTATAAAAATCCGGACCACCGCTTCCAACCGACTGCCTGAAACCGGCCGGGCCATATCAAAAATCGAACAGATTCAGGAAGTCCACTATTTGGCCGGCGAAGATTGTATCATGGCCAAACTCAGGGTAAAAAACAACGTTGAACTTGAAACCGTATTGAACAAAGAGATCGCCGTCATTGACGGTGTTAAAGAGACCCGGACATCTATCGCCCTGTCTACCTATAAAGAGAGTGCCAAAATCGTATTACCCGAAACCACCAACTAAGGATGTGATTTACCATGCCAATGTCAGATTCATACCGTAACCGTCTGTCTGCGATTTTACCGCAAATTGTGAAAACCTTTGGAACGCCGTTTCATATTTATGATGAGCTGGGAATTCGTGAAACCTGTAACCATTTGAATTCCGCGTTCAAAGATATAAGCGGGTTTAAAGAATTTTTTGCCGTTAAGGCACTTCCCAACCCAATGATCATGAAGATTATGCAGGAAGAAGGGTTTGGTTTTGATTGCAGTTCCGTCCCGGAACTGACACTGTCCCGGCAGGTGGGAAGTTTTGGCGAAGAAATCATGTTTACATCAAACAACACCAGCCCGGACCAGTTTGAAGCCGCTCAAGCCCAGGGCGGATCCATCCTGAACCTGGATGACATCTCTTTAATCAAAAAGTTGGGTCACACCCCGGAGTTAATCTGTTTCCGTTATAATCCGGGGTCCAGGCGGGAAGGCAATACCATTATCGGAAATCCTGTTGAAGCCAAATACGGCGTGTCACACGATCAGATTATTGATGCATACGGCCAATGTGCGGATATGGGAATCAAACGGTTTGGGATCCATACCATGCTGGCCTCCAACGAACTCAAGTATACCTATATGGTCGAAACCGCCCGAATGCTGCTTGACATCGTCAAGGAAATCAACAAAAAACTGGGCATCACCTTTGAGTTTATTAATATCGGCGGCGGCCTGGGCATTCCGTATACACCGGATGCCGACCCCTTTGATCTGGATGCCATGGCCAAAGAGATCACGGCCCTGTTTGCGGCCTTTAAAACCGAAAATAAATGGGCGCCCCGGTTATATATGGAAAGCGGCCGGTACATCACCGGTCCCCATGGCGTCCTGGTAACACAGGTGATCAATCACAAGCAGATCTACCGGCATTACGTGGGTGTGGACGCGTCCATGTCCGCACTTATGAGACCGGGGATGTACGATGCGTATCACCATATCCATATCCTGGGCAAAGAAACCGGGCAATCGAAAAAAATCGTCGATGTGGTGGGGGCATTGTGTGAGAACAACGACAAATTTGCCGTCCAGAGGGAACTGCCGGAAACCCGGGATGGCGATATTCTGATTATCCATGATACCGGTGCCCACGGTCATGCCATGGGTTTTAACTATAACGGCCACCTGCGCCCAAAAGAACTGTTCTTAAAACAAGACAACAGCGTGGAACTGATCCGCCGTGCAGAGACTGCGGATGATTATTTTGCCACACTGGATTTTGAACCGAAGACAATGAAAGCCTAATCTTATCTCCGGTACCGGGGATTAAAATTAATAAATTTGTAAACCCTATTTAAAATGAGGTTATTAGATATATGGAATATGCCGTTGTCCTGACCACCTGTCCCAGCGAGCAGGAAGCAAAAGACCTTGCCACGCGAATCATAGCTGAAAAACTGGGCGCCTGTGTCCAGCTATCCGGAATTGAAAGTTTTTATATCTGGGAAGGGGAGACCTGCATCGAGCCGGAGATCCGCCTGACGATTAAAACGCGGACAAAGCTGTATGAAAAACTTGAGGCACTGATTAAAAATCACCATAGTTTTGATGTTCCCCAAATCGTCATGATCCCGATCAAGGACGGATCCGATGCATATCTGGACTGGGTTGACTTAAATACCGGAAAAACGGGATGAGCCGGATTGTTTCAGACAGCAGCAAAAGACCGGTTCTTTTTTTGGAAACTAACGGTCCGTTCGCACATTTACAAAACCGTCTTCGGGTTCGCAGATTCTTTTAAAAATCTGATCCCGATTCCGGCGGTCTCTTTTCTGACAATTTGACCATGATGTTTCTGGGGATGGCCCTTTTCAGTTTGAAATGTAACTAAGAGTGGGTCTCCGATACGATATCTTTCCGGTTTTTTCGATCTGACAAACATCCCTGAATAACTCAGGTCCTTTGACATCTCTTTAAACAGCACCCCCTTTTTAATGAATTCAACCGAGCTGACGAACGCTTTCCGGGGATATCCGCGTCTTTCTCCGTCCTTAACCGTTCCATTATTTGAAAGGGGCATTTCTCCATTGAACGTGGTTTCATTAAATAGATGATGATTCATTTTCTCATTGGCACTCATCTTGTTTAAATCTTTTCTTGCCACTCCCGCTGAAACCGCTTTGGTATCATATTTAATGACGCGAACATCCTTGACTGCCGCACCGACAGAAAGCTGTTTAAGACCCTGACGGAATCTGATGAACTGAATCAGCAGCAGGGTGGCAATAAAACCGATCCCAATTACGGCCACAACCAAAAGTGAGTTCAATAGGGTTCCCATCATAATTCTTATCTTTTTTTTATCTGGCCCGGATTAAGGGTGTCTATCAGCCCAGGGCAAACGCATTTAGAACCGGCACGTTTTTTGATCATCTATAATATTAAGTTTTTAGCCCTTGTTAAAAATTTATCTGCGTTTGCCTTCATCATGTAACTATCTGAAATCATTTATACTGAATTTTACATGCGATGGCCCTGTCTTTCAACCGTGGTTGAAAGACCTGGCATGGATACCCTGTTTGAACTCATCAAAAAAATCCGCCAGGGCCATCTGTGATGAAGGGGGCCAAAAGAATCATTGTCGATTTAAAAATCGATTCGTGAAATATCCGGGCTTCGGACAACCCCCGACCCTTGATTACCCGCCGACACAATGGCGGTTCAAGGTTACCTAAAGATCATAATACAGCACGTCCCAGTTGGGTTGAATTTTATTCTTCTGTTTTTTAGGATTCTTGGAAGAATAAAACAATGTATTAAAGGGCATGTTTTCCAGCCCCATTCTGTTGAGAATATCTTTTTTGGTTTCGGCAAGTGTCAGGGGACTTGCCAAAATAACGGATTCATAAAACAGCTCTCCCCAGGAATTGAGGTAAACCAGGGTGTAATCGCTTATCCTTTCCTGATGTTCAGGCACATAAAAATTCATTGATACAAAAAGCCCGATCACCTTGTCTACGGTGAGTAACTGGTCAAATCCAACAGTTTTTTCAAGGGGCGGATTGAAAAAATCATACATGATTTCAAACAGTTTCCGGATGTCGTCAACAGTGACATAAGAGGGATTGGGAACTAAACTCACGGCATTGGCCTCATTATAAAGACCGTTGCTGATCAACCATATGCCGATTTCCTCAACCGTATCCGCCCGGATTAAAAGATCCTCTTTGAAATCGAGCTTCCGTGTGTTCCTGTTGAACAATTCCCACATTCCTCTACCGGTGTCTGACTTGAGGTAACGCAGGTGCAGGCGTTGGTAATACTGGCCGCTCCTTGAGATGATAAACGCCTTTTCAACCCTTCCGGGTTGTTTTGAGAATTCAATAAACACCTTCCGTCCGAGCACGGTCCGGTCTTTAGGGTTGATTTTTGACTGTCTCTGGCGTGAAAACTTTTTATTCACGGTTTTATATGTGTTGATCATATAGTCTTTGATAGTGTTTGACAGCGTGGCAATATCACGATATTCCCAGTTCTTGAATCCACCGACTCTAAAGACCTCCTCTTTGGTCCACCCCCAACGGCGCATACATTTTTCAAGGAGTATATTTCGAAAACCGAAAACCGCATCTTCATCCCCGGGCTCCTCTGAAATACCGAGTTTCAAAAAAAAACAGGTTTTAAGGAGCGTCACTGAGTCCTTGTCGCCAACGGCTTTAAAATGAGCGAGAAGATTTTCCACCAGAATATAATATGAATCACTTTGGGAAAGCTGCAGGTGCGCGCCTGAATTCATCCACTCGTCTTTATACTTGTTGCAAAGCAGAATCTGCTTTCCATACTCATGGATGAATTTCTCAAGAAGCGCCATTTTCAGAACAGACTTAAAAGGGCTTTTCAGGCATTTGAACATCTGCCAGAGAGAACCGCCAAAATATTCACCGATGGATATGGCGTTGATATCTCCCAGGTCAATATATCTGGAATCACTCGAGCCAAAGACAACAGTGTTGCTGATGATTTCGTAATAATTCACGCTGACGGCACTGGGCAATACCGCCCAGAGGGGAATTTTTCCGGCAACATAAATCATGGTTCTGTAAAATTCTTCTTTTAACAACCGTGATTGTGCCGACCCCGAACTTTCAACCGAGAAATTCCCAAAATCATTATTCCTGGCTTTCAGAATATCCACGACAAAAAAGGTAACTTTTGTATGAAACATATCCAGGGCCATTGATTCCAGACTTTTCAGCTTTATCTCAAGCTGGTCCATATCCCAGGAGTCAAACTTTTTTTCATGGATGCAGACCCAATAGTCAATATCCGAATCTGATGTCTGGGCGATGGACCCCACACTCCCAATGGTAAAAAGTCCTTCGATACGGGGCTCACGGCATCGCCCAGGGGAAATATCATTGCCGAGAATGTAGCGGTTCAACAGGTCTTGCGTTTCAGTGTCCGGAAAATAATTCCAGATGCCGCAGGGTGTTTGGGGATGACATGCCCTAAATCCGGGCATGGTTATATTTTCATTCAGCAAAAGAGGAATAAGCCGGAACAGATCAACCTGTTTTTTATTGAAGATGTCAAAGGCTGTAAGCAGGGAAAGCCGGTTTTGGTTTAAAAACTTTTGCTTTCCATAGTGAATGAATTCACAAAAAATCTCTTTGTTGATTTTCGCTACAGCCCAGGGTTCGATTAAGGACAGATCCCTGTCGGAAAGCTGGAATTGCCTTGCGTTACAGTCCAGATTTTCAGTCCTGATATTCGCGCTGTGACTGAGCTGGAATTTACAGAACCGTGCCCTCACATCCGAAAAATCTGCATTACCCAGAACGGCCGTAGAAAAAGAGACGGCAGAGAGTCTTGAATGGGCAAAACATGAATCAGACAGATCTGTTTCCCGAAATACGCTTTTCGAAATGACAGCCCCGGCAAAAGAGACATCTTTCAAGCTGGCCTGGCTGAAATCACAATTATACAAGGATGCGTTTTCAAAACTGCAGTTTTTGAATTCAGCGCCCAATGCATTTACATTTATAAAAACAGTATGATCAAAGTTGACCCGGTCAAACCGTGCCGCTTGCATATCAACATTACAAAAAATGCTTTTTCTGAAAACAATATTAAAAAAAACAGCCTGTGAAAAACAGGTCCCCACAATGATACTGCCATTAAAAAAAAGGCTAGGCGAATTCATCTTTAAGGAGGACAGGTCCGCATTTAAAATAAACTCATTTTCAAAACAAATTTCATCACCCGACTTTTCTCCGGATTTAAGGCGGGTTATCTTTTTTTGGATGATGGCCCTGGCAGAAACCGGCAGGTTTTCCGATGTAATGTTTATCCGCTTGAGAATGGCATCAAACTCTGACACAATACTGTTCTTTTCTTTTGCCAGAAGGGATCTGGCCTTCACGGCAACGGAGGCCTCCCGGTCGCAGGCAGAATTTCTGCTTAACAGCTTTATGATCCGTTCCGGCCTTTTCTTGATTATTCCTAAAACGCAGGCAAGGTTGGCATCAAAACTCACATCTTCATATTCTTTCTGGTTCAGGGCGATATCCTGAATAAACAAAAAGGAAAATCTGGACAAGGTGGATATCTCGGAATGGATTACCGGCAGCAGGGAGGGATACTTTGCCGAAACCATTTTAAGGATACGATATGGCGGTAGTTTCCCTGATACGATCATCGCCTTAAAGGCATGGATCGCTTCAGCCTCTTTCCTTTCATAAAAAAAACGGAGGATGGGGTAGCACAGTTCCCGGTAATACCCGACAGCTGAAGCTTCAATGATATTGTAGATGGTAATCCGGACCGCCTCGTCTTTCTCATCAGCCAGGAGGTTGATTAACAGGTCGGCATGAATTTTTCCCTTTATCATGGAAAGCGCCTTAAGCCCTATTATCCGTAATTCCGGATGGGGAGACCGTATCTCTCCGGATATAATCTGCCCGGGAAATCTTAATTGTACACTGATATTGTGCAAAAAGGGATCTGCATTTTTTTGGCGGTCAAAGAGGCCGGCGTAAAAACGGATAACAGTGTCTCTCCGGCGAAGTGACACTAAAATGCGCCTGAATGAACAGCCGAATTTCAGGCGGATATCCGGGGAAGCCTCAAGATAGTGTTGAACAAAAGACAACCGGTCGGCTTCCGGCACCACGGCAACCAGTTGTTCCATGTCCGGTACTGAAACCGATCCCTTTCGCACAGCTTTAAAAGCAAAGCGGCATCCTTCCGGGCCAAAGGTCAGCAGGGTTGTAAAAAGAAAAAAAAAGACATCTGGACACATATCCGACCGGATAAGGGCGTATATCCGCGCGCAGATCAATGTTACGCTTTTGCGATCCCCATAGTCATCTGCCCCCCTGGCATCTGCCAACATTTTACGGATATTTTTTTTCAGCGTTTCAAGACTGCCTTTCGCCTTGATTTTCAAGGACATATGGTGGGACGTCAAACCTTTCAGAATAGGCAGGATGGCAGTTTCAGGCGGTAAAGTGACGGCGTTCTCTACAATAAGGGTCTTTTCTCCAATTGATAATTTCTCCCATTTGGATTCAAACAGATTAAAATCAAAACCATCAATTGGTGTCTTCATGGTGCTCGAAATCTCCTTTTTTTTCAATTGCATACATTTTCCGGTGTCAGCTGCAGTTCAAGCATTTTTTGGACTTTCCCATAAAAAAAGCCAGGTATTGGAGGCTGTTTCTGAGCAAATCATTGCAACCGGAGCCACCTTATCTTTTACAAGCCCGTTAATTTGGTTTTTCACAATCCGCGTCCTTTTGAGATCATCTATCATAATGGATCAGGTCATATCTGCTGCCGATCGGATCGGTAATGTAGTCTCCGGCCAGAACTGTCATCCGGTCTTCCAAACCGTATTCGAGGATGATCCCCCGGGTTGTCCGCGCGACAGCAGGCTTGTCAAACACAATGCCCTGCATATCGGGATTTTTTTGAAGAGCCGCAATACAATCCATCCCGTGGGCGCCGCCCAGGTCAAGCATCTTGCGGCATTCTTTGAACCCGGGAAGCCGTGCCAGTTCGTCCCCGATTCTCTGGGAGACGCCTGCAAAAGAAGACTCTTCATAGCCTGGGTCAGGGAGCAAAGGGCATTGAGGAACAGCTCTGTATTGGCCTCATGGATTCCCAGGGCGGCAGCCGTTTCTCCGGCGTTTTTTCTTCACCCAAGTGGTTGAAGATCCCCATCTCTACGGCGGTCATCAGGGACAAGGTTTTTATAATGCCGTACTGCATGTCGAAAAGGGGTGTGGAATCGGTTTTTACAATGGGAAGTTCTTTCATCGTCATCGCTCCTTTTCCGTCAAGAAGAGAGATAGGAACTTGCTTTTTGCTAAAGAAAGTATCGAAAATCCCTAAAGTATAAAATATTACTGCTCCCCTGATACAAGCACAACATGTTGTGCTTGTATCAGCGTAAGACAACCTGAGTCAAGACAAAAATCAAGGTCTGAAAATATGGGAAATAATACCTTGAGATTTCTGAAAAATATTGTAACCGGGCTGATTTTGGGCGCAGACCGGTTCAAGAATATAATCAAAAAACCTTTTGCAATGGATCATGATTGCGGATGCCCCAAGGATCAATCGGTGTCCAGATGGCTACAGCTGCACCAGGAGAGACAAGATGGTAGGATTCCTATTCTGTCTCAATCCAGTTTTCTAACCGTAAACCGTCAATTCTCTCAAACTCACGTAGATTATTGGAAACCAAAATTAATGACTCACTTCTGGCATGGCCGGCAATATGCAAATCATTTACTCCTATTGGAGTACCTTTTTTTTCTAAGTTCGCTCTTATATTGCCATAATGAAATGCCGCATTATTGTCGTATGGCAAGACATCTAAACGCGATGTAAAATCCTCAACTTTCCGCAAATTGTGGGAAACCATAGAGCTTTTTTCAACACCATGTAATAATTCAGCTAAAGTGATTGAACTAATACACATCTGTCCTGAATGGGCATTAAAAAGAATCCCTTTCAAATTGTTCTTGTGAGGCACGTTCGTTCATAAAATCATCGGAAACACCATTCTCAGAAAGGAAAAAACTATCCCAGGTATTTTCTACTGGTGAGAGTATGCGGTCCTTACCAACAATACGCACAACAACCTTTTTTACCGTTTCGGAAAAACGGGTGTCCGCCGGTAACCTTACCGCTTGAGTTCTATGGATGAGTAAAAAGGTTGGGGTAACAACCGGTGTCATTTGTTCAAAGCCCAGTCATAATCCAGGTATTTGACCCGGATATTATCCCCCATGGCATCTATTCGCGCCAAAAGGTCGGGGGACGCATATTGCCGGACAAAACTGACAGGGCCTTCGGTAAAATCCTCTTTGAACCATCTGAAGATTTTACTGACGTAGATGGTGTTTCCGTCTATTTTGACATTGCCCGGGCCGTTGATAAATGCCGTGGTCTGTTCATTTAACTGTTCCTCCAGGCGGTCCCCTTCAAAGGCTTCCGGCCTGAGAGGCGGGCACCCGATGGAGGCGCAGTTGACGGCAAAATGGATTCTGGGATCTTTAAAGGTCGGCCGCAGGATCTCATGCTCAACCTCATCCAGGGTCACTTTTTGATCCTTTAGCGGGATAAACCTGATTTTCCAGGGGGTTGAAAAAAAACTCCCTATATCTTTGATAGAGTCAATTCCCGGATATTCGGTGAGGACCAGTTTGATGGTAAAGGCATTATAAACATTGACAAAAAAGGCGAATTGCTCTGCGCTTGACAGGGAGGCATGATCGGTCCGGCTCAATATATCCAGGTACTGATCCAGTTGTGCTTCATCGGTCTTAAACCCGGCATAATCGACCCGGGGGCCTGTGACATGTTTTTTTAAAAGATCGGAGAACAGGGAATTGTCCACACTGTCGGCACTCACCGGGGATAAGATAAAGACAACTAAAAGCAGGTTGATGATCATCGCACGCTCTATTTTTTTTAACATCTTCAGGCCCCTTGGTTGATAAGTTGTTTGGTTGATTTTCATTTTAAACAAAATGATGGGGATGATTTTAATTAATTCAATCATGTGATATGAAATTGTCATGAAAATCCTCCACCTGATCAGCCAGGCACCGGATTATACGGGCAGTGGTAAATTTATCCAGCAGCTCATCCGGCAGGGTGCGGCAAACGGAAATGAGAATTTTCTTCTGGCCGGTGTCCAGACGGATTTTATGATGCCCGATGGGTTGCTCCATCCTGATAATTGTATTTTCGTCCGGTTTGACGGCCCGGATCTCGGCTTTCCCATTGCCGGGATGAGTGATGTCATGCCCTACCCCAGCACTGTTTTTTCAAGCCTGGATCCGTCAGGTCTGGATTCTTATATCCGGGTATTCAAACAAAAGATCAGGCAGGCTGTCGACCGGTTTCAACCCGACATTCTGCATACCCATCACCTCTGGATATTATCAGCGCTTGTCCGGCAGGCTGCCCCGGATCTTCCTGTGGTGACGACCTGCCACGGGACCTGTCTTCGTCAGCATCAGCTCTGCCCCCAGATTTTTGAACGGATTCTGCCGGATCTGAAAGACCTGGACCGGATCATCGCCCTGAGCAACGAACAAAAGCTAAGGATTACGGACACCATACCCATGCCCCGGAACCGGGTTGAGGTCATCAGCGGCGGATATGACGAAACGCTTTTTTTCCACGGCACCCAACCGGTCAACAGAAGAGCAGAGCTGGTTTATGCCGGTAAACTCAGCTCTGCCAAAGGCCTGCCCTGGCTGCTGAAATCGTTGAAAAGGCTGAAGCATCTCCCGTTCAGGCTTCATATTGCCGGTTCTGCAAGTGGCCTGGAAAAAGAGGTTTGCCTTAAAATGGCCCGGGATCTGGGTGAAAAATGCATTTACCACGGCATGCTCAGCCATTCGGAACTGGGAGAACTGATGCGGAAATCCCACATCTTTGTACTACCGTCATTTTATGAAGGACTGCCCCTGGTTCTCATGGAAGCACTGGCCTGCGGATGCCGGATTGTGGCCACGGCCCTGCCCGGTGTAAAAGAAATTTTTGACCGCCATGATTCGGATCTGATCCACCTTTTGGACCTGCCCGCACTGGAAACCATTGATCAACCCTATAAAAAAGACGAACCCGAACTGGAATCACGGCTGGCAGATCTGCTTGAACAGGTTATCTGCCGGATGAGACAGGATGGAGAACCGGACCGGGATGCCATGGCAAGGATCACCCGGCCCTATACCTGGAAAAAAATCTACTCCCGAATGGAAACGGTTTACAAAACACTTTTGACCTAACCCTTCCCTTATGGCCACCTCTTCTTCTGAGCAACAAATTGGTATTTAAAAAGGTCCCCTTATTTTTTCTTGCTATTTTCCGTCAATCCGTCTAAAGAAATCTATCCCGGATATTTCATGACAATCTGAGTGAAATCGATTCGTGAAATATTCAGGCTATTCATCGAATTGGATAAAAAAGTCAACCCGTTTAAAAGGGATGCCCCATGCCGTTCACCGGAGAACTGATCGCCCTTGCAACCGTCCTGTGCTGGACCGTCAGTGTCCAGTTTTTCGAAGCCGCATCCAGACAGGTCGGCGCCACACCGGTCAATATCATCCGCCTGATGACGGCCCTGGTCCTTTTCAGTCTCTTTATGGCGATCAGACACGGCACCCTTATGCCCCTTGATTTTCCGGCCCGGGCCTGGCTGTATCTCGGACTTTCCGGTGTGGTGGGATTTTTCCTGGGAGATATTTTCCTGTTCAAGGCCCTGGTGGCCATCGGTCCCCGGGTGGCCATGCTGATTTTCAGCCTCTCCGCCCCCATGGCGGCATTGATTGAATGGATGTTTTTAGATCAGTCCTATGATATCCTCCAGTGGACCGGCATTGCCGTTACCCTGTTCGGTGTCTGCATCGTTATTATCGAACGACAACCCAAAATGACCGTTCCATCGTCACGGCAGACACGGACGCTTTCCCTGGCAGGTATACTGTTCGGGTTCGGTGCCATGACCGGACAGGCCGTGGGGTATGTGCTGAGCAAGGTCGGCATGCAGTCTGCCGACGGCTACCTGGACGCATTCGGTGCAACCCAGATCCGTGCCCTGTCCGCCTTTTTCTGTTTCTTTGTTCTCTTTACGTTCACCGGGAAATGGGTAAGTGTCCACACCGCATTGAAGCATACCCGGGCGGTTGCTTATACGGTTGCCGGATCGATCATCGGACCTTTTTTAGGTGTCTCTTTATCTCTCTGGGTCCTGCATTTTCTCAGTGCCGGAGTGGCATCCACCTTTTTATCCCTTGTTCCGGTTTTCATCATTCCGTTTTCCATCTTCATTCACAAGGAATATGTCTCCCTGCGGGGCATGGCCGGTGCGATCATCGCCGTTTTTGGAATTTATCTTCTCATGAACTGAGTCGATGACAAGCGGGACGGCCGGTTATGAATTTTCCTTCACCGGCCGCATCCGGCTGCAATTTCATTTTATGAAATGCCGTCCCCGACCCGGCCGGGGTCACCTAGCAAATGAAACCGGCAGTCGGATTCAATCAGGAATTTAAACCAAAGGGTATATTTGATTTAGGATAAAACGGGTTACGACAGATTAATGGCAATGGCGGCTATATCGTCATGACATTTAAACCGGGGGAATTTTCTGATAAGGGGATCTTTGGATTCCATTTTACGGATATGATTTTTAAGACCGGACAGCCCCAGAGTTTTATACAATGAGACCAGGGGCCTGAAATTCTTCATTCTGGCCGGGATTCGGGATGGATGGGACAGGCCGTCGGTAAACAACAGAATGGTCCGGATATCCTTTATGGGCAGAGAACCGGTATTTAAAAATTCGACCGCCTCGGGTTCCCCGTTGAGAACCCCATAGGTTTTGTTCATCTGCCGGCGTATTTTAATTACCTGGTTTTTGAAGGTCCGGGACTGATGGTCAGGATCTTTTTTGAGCATGAGCAGGGTCTCGTAATCGTGATCCTCCCGTTCCACAGGCAGAAAATAAGACCCGTCCTTTCGGATGATCAATATATAGGCATCGCCGGTCTGAAACCATTCGACACGCTCCCGGGTGACCCTTGCCACGGCCGCACTGGCAGACCAGAGGGTGTGACGCCGGCTTGCATCCACCTGTTCTGTCTTCATCTGGTTGAGAATGGCCGTATTGGCTTGGCAGCCCAGATGGATGAGGGGATAATGATTCTTCGCAAATACCCTGCCCGCAGTTTCAGCGGCCAGACGGCCGCCGGTTTTTTGATCTTTGAACCGTTTCTCCACAAGGCTGGACGCACCGTCAAACACACCGAAAATATTATTTTCCATAATCAGGGTATCTTCGTTGCAGGGGCCGGAGCCTTTTTCCAGGATATGTTCTATTTTCATACCGCGCCTGTAATCATCTATACTTGATTCGCAATGATTTGAAACTACGAATTATTCAATCCCGGGTCAAAACGATTATTTCAATGGGGTTTAAAAAACCTATAGCAGGCACTTATACGGATATAGGAAAAGGGAGTGAGTCACCCCAATGCCGCGGCATCGGGTTCGTTCGATATTTCACTGAGCAGCCAGTCCTTGAATTCCGCCAGCCCGGGCTTGTCCCCGTTGTTCTCCGGCCAGGAGAGATAATAGGCCCCGGTATCGACTTTTACAAATTCAAAGGGTTCGGTCAGCCGGTTTGATGCCAGATCCTCCTTGATCAGGAGCCGGTCTCCCAGGGCCACCCCCAAACCGGCAGTGGCAGCCTGGAGTGCGGCATCATCGATTTCAAACACCTGGCCTTTTGCAAATGAGAGTCCCTCCACATTCACCTGCCTGGCCCAGGTCCGCCATTCCCTCTGGTCCGGACTGTTGTGGAGCAGTTGGTGATGTGTCAAATCTTTGGGGTGTTTCAGCGGTACCGTGCCCGTTAGCAATGCCGGTGAACAGACCGGTGTTAACTGCTCTTCAAGAATCTTATGACGGATCACGCCGGGGATCTCATTCCCGCGGTAAGTCACTGCAATATCAAAGTTTTCTTTTCTGAAATCCGCATTGATGTTGGAGGTTGTAAACCGGACCTGGACCCGGGGAAACAGGACCTGAAATTTGTGCAGTCGCGGAATCAGCCAGCGGATGGCAAAGGTGGGGTGGACCTTCAAATTGAGGTCATCTGTATGTTGACTGAGGGAATCGACAGTGGCAGCAATATCATCCATGGCCCGGTTCAACGGGTGGAACAGCGCATGCCCCTGGTCGGTGAGCACCAGTTTTCTGTGAAGCCTGTAAAACAGCTTTATTCCCAGCTTTGTTTCCAGCGTTTTGACCTGGCGGCTTACCGCGCCCTGGGTGACATTGAGTTCATGGGCGGCCCGGGTGAAACTCAGATAACGGGCAGAGACTTCAAAGGCCCTGAGTGCATTCAGCGGCAAATCGGATCGGTTTGAAAATTTTTGCATGAGTTTATCTCATTCAAAACGTGCATATTTATCGCTTGACCATTGATATACAACAATCTATTTTATTTTCAAAGAAATTTTCGCATACAAAACAATCGAAAAAAGTAACAAATAACGCATGATCCGAAGAAAAGGCAGGGAAACAAATGAAAACACAGGACTATATTGATATCGAAGACCAATACGGCGCCCATAATTACAAACCCCTGGATGTGGTTCTAAGCAAAGGAAAAGGTGTGTGGGTATGGGATATCGACGGCAATAAATATATGGATTGCCTCTCTGCCTATTCAGCCGTAAACCAGGGGCATTGCCATCCGCAGATCGGCAAGGTCATGGTCGAACAGGCCTCCCGCCTGACCCTGACTTCCCGGGCGTTCAGAAATGACCAGCTGGCACATTTATACGAGGAGCTATGCAAGCTGACTCGATCTCACAAAGTGCTGCCCATGAACAGCGGTGCCGAAGCCGTTGAAACCGCCATCAAATCCGTCCGTAAATGGGGATACGAACACAAAGGGGTTGAACCGGATAAAGCGGAGATCATTGTGTGTGAAAATAATTTCCACGGACGGACCCTTACCATTATCGGATTCAGCACCGATGAGAATGCCCGGAAAAATTTCGGTCCGTTTGTTCCCGGATTCAAGGTGATCCCGTTTGGTGATGCCAAGGCATTGGAAGATGCCATCACCCCCCATACCGTTGCATTTATGGTGGAGCCGATCCAGGGAGAGGCCGGCGTCATCATTCCGCCAGAGGGATATCTCAGACAGGTCCGGGAGATCTGCACCGCCCATAATGTGGTATTGGTGCTGGATGAAATTCAAACCGGCCTGGGTCGGACCGGAAAACTGCTGGCTGAGGAACATGACGGCATTGAAGCCGATTTAACCCTGATCGGGAAAGCGCTTTCAGGCGGATATTATCCCGTTTCCGCCGTATTATCCAACCAGGCCGTTCTGGGGCTCCTCAAACCCGGGCAGCACGGCAGCACGTTTGGAGGGAATCCTCTGGCATGCGCCGTTGCCAGAAGAGCCCTGGATGTCCTTGTCAAAGAAAAGATGGTGGAAAATTCCGCAAAAATGGGGGCTTATTTTTTGTCCCGATTGAAACTGATTCAGTCGACTGCCATCAAAGAGATCAGAGGCAGGGGTCTGATGATTGCCATTGAACTGCACACCGACTCCCCCATTTCCGCCCGCCAGGTCTGTGAGCAATTGATGCTCAAAGGCATCTTGTGCAAAGAGACCCATACCTATACCATCCGGTTTGCCCCGCCCCTGGTCATCACAAAGGATGAGGTGGATTTTTGCCTTGACAGAATCCGGTCCGTGTTTGAAAAGTAAAAAAAACGGTCCCCCCTGTCCGATGGAGCGAAACCGGAAGAAACGCAGCAAATCGTTACGCTTCGTCAGGTGTAAACAAGGAGATGCAATAGTATGTTGGATGTTTCAAGAACCACCCACACCATTCTGATGGTGCGGCCCTATGATTTCGGGTTTAACGAAGAAACCGGCCTGGACAATGAATTCCAGCAGATGCCCACCGATTCTGAAACCCGCATTAATCAGTGGGCCAACCGCGAGTTTCAGGAGATGGCCGACCGGCTCTCGGCCGAGGGCGTGAATGTACTGATCCTTGAAAAACCGGAAAAAAGAACGGCCAAAACACCGGATGCTATTTTCCCGAACAACTGGTTTTCAACCGAACATGACGGCACCCTGATCACCTACCCCATGGCAGCCCAGAACCGCCGGCGGGAAAGACGGGTTCTGGATGTTGAAAAATTATTGAACAAAAACGGATATAAAGTTCGGAATGTGATTAATGTCGGGTGTATCGACGAAACCCGGCGGTTTCTGGAAGGCACGGGCAGCATGGTCATCGATCACCGGGCGGAAATCGTCTATGCCGCCCGGTCCAACCGGTGCGATCCGGAACAATTTGATAATTTTATCCGGCTCCGGTTTTATGAGGAGGGGATCCTGTTTGACACGAAAAGTTCAAAGGGAAAACCCATCTATCATACCAATGTCATGATGAGCATCGGGGAACGGTATGCAGTGGTCTGCCTGGACTGCATCCCTGATCCGGGTCAGCGATCCCACGTGATGACAACCCTTGAATCATCCTTTGACGTTATTGAAATCTCCATCGATCAGATGGAAAATCATTTCTGCGGCAATATCCTCCAGGTCAACTCCGAACAGGGTGAGCCGAAAATAGTCATGTCAAAACGGGCATTCCAGGGGTTTTTACCGCAACAGCTTTCCAGGCTGGAGCGATACGGAAAGATTGTCGATGTGGATCTGACCACCATTGAATCCGTTGGCGGCGGGTCTGCCCGGTGCATGATGGCTGAAATCTTTTCGGAACGGGTCGGCCCCCCGTTAAAATAAAGCGAGATGAGTCAACAACCGGATCGAGACGGCATGGTATAGAGGCTGTGCCTGTTCCGGCTTTTGTCTACGACCCATCGTTGAGGTTCATTCAAAAAAAACGGCATCCCCTTTACAATAAAACTTTCCCTTGGTACAACCATACGATTCCGGGGTAAGTCCGATTAGAGCGACATCCCCGCCACGACTAGGGTATGACAAACCAATCCTGTATCGGAGACGTATTCGGATGATTAATCCTGCCTATGTGGACGAATTAAAAAGACGGGTTAAAAACAGCCCGTTCCCATCTCATATGATCATGGAAATCGATCATATTGAACCGGACGCGGCACGGATCATACTCGATCTGGCAGATTGCCATCTCCAGCCGTTCGGGATCGTTCACGGCGGCGTACTGGCAACCCTGATTGATACGGCGACCTTCTGGGCCGCATTTCTAAACCTTCCCGAAGATACGGGTCTGGTCAATGTGGATTTGAAACTCAACTATTTAAAACCCGTGACCCGGGGCAGGCTGATTGCCCGGGGCACCTGCCTGCGATCCGGAAAATCAATCAGCTATTCGGAAGCCGGCGTTTTCAGTGCGGATAACGCCTTGCTGGCCCATGGGACATCCACACTCATGGCACTTCCGGGAAAGGGACTCCAACTGGAATCACCTAAATTTCTCGACGCCTGATCTGCCTTTTTAAACGAGCCATCAGCCAACCGGTATATGGAGGTAAACCAATGAGGACCCGAATCACTCAACTGTTCAATATCAAATACCCGATAATCCAGGGGGGGATGCACTATGTGGGATTTGCAGAGCTGGCATCTTCGGTTTCAAATGCAGGCGGACTCGGTATCATCACCGGACTAACCCTGAAAACTCCGGATGATCTGTCAAAAGAGATTCAACGCTGTCAAGAAATGACCGACAAGCCTTTTGGTGTCAACCTGACCTTTCTGCCCACGGTTACGGCACCGGACTATCCCGGCTACATCAAAGCCATTATCGATAACGGGATTAAAATTGTGGAGACAGCGGGGAGAAATCCCCAGCCCTATCTGCCGGCATTAAAAGACGCCGGGATCAAGGTCATCCATAAGTGCACCTCGGTCCGCCATGCGCTTAAGGCACAAAAGATCGGTTGTGATGCCGTTTCCGTGGACGGGTTTGAATGCGGCGGCCACCCGGGTGAAGATGATATCCCCAATATGATCCTTTTGCCCCGGGCGGCAGAGCAGCTGGAAATCCCCTTTGTTGCCTCCGGAGGGATGGTCGACGCCCGAAGCCTTGTGGCATCCCTGGCCCTGGGAGCGGACGGCATCAACATGGGAACCCGGTTTATCGCCACCCAGGAGGCACCGGTCCATGAGAATGTAAAACAGGCCATTTTGTCTGCAACGGAGACAGATACCCGGCTGGTCATGAGACCGCTGAGAAACACGGAAAGGGTTTTATACAACGAAGCCGCCCGAAAGCTGCTTGATAAGGAAGAACGCCTTGGAAACGCCCTGCGGTTTGAGGATATCATCGAAGAGGTGGCTGGCGTCTATCCCAGGGTGATGCAGGAGGGAGAGGTGGATTCAGGGGTCTGGTCCTGCGGCATGGTGGCCGGGCTGATCCGGGACATCCCCACCTGCCGGGAGCTGATAGACCGGATTATGACGGATGCAGAGACCCTCATCCGGAAACGGCTTACCGGTATACTCGATTAAACCGATACCGGACCTAATATAATTTTTTAGATAACCTGAAGACAGATGGATGGGATAAGAAAATGGCTAAAAAACCGAGTTATAACGAACTGCCCCCCTATGTACGTGAACAGGCTCCGGAAACAGGGGTAAAGGATGGGCAACAATACCGGTTTTCAACGGATGCCGCATACAAAAGGTCCGGTTTCTCTCCAGATACGGCGGATTCGTGCCGGCCGTCCAAATCCTTGGATATCAACGGGGTGGATCTAGAACATATTTTTGAACTTCTTACCGACGGTCTCTGCATTGTCAACCGGCAATCCGATATCCAGTATGTGAACAACCGGCTAAAAGAGGCGTTCGGCGACCCTTCCGGGAAAAATTGCGATGACTATTTTCTTGGTGGGAAAAAGGGAGTTTCCTGGTGCCACACACCGGAAACATTTGACAAAAAACCGTACAATGGGAGTGGCAGTCATCAAAAAACAATAGGGTGTACGATGTAATCGACACCCCGTTTAAAACACCTGACGGAAGTCTGTCCAGACTTAAGATATTCAGGGACATCACGGAGCGCATCCCTGCTGAGAATAAATTAAAGGATGAACTGCAGACCCGATCCGTCCTGTTGGACAATATTCCCGATTGTATCGCCATGATTCTAAAAAAAGAGACAAGAGAGATTGTTGCCTCCAACCGGTTTGCACACGATCTGGGGGCGGTTCCGGGGAAGACCTGTTACCAGACATGTTCCATGCTCGATAATCATTGCTACTGGTGTCTGGCACCCCGGCTGTGGGAAACCAATCAACCGCAAAAAATCGAAATCGATCATAAAGGCCGCTTTTACAAAGGGATTTGGAAACCCCTGAATAAAGAACTTTACGTCCATTATATCTTTGATATCACGGAGCAAAAGAGGGTAGAAAGAGAAATCGAGGAAAACCGTTCCATTCTTTCCAAAGCCGAAGAACTCGGGGGATTCGGGGGCTGGGAGTGGAATCTTGCCGAGGATGAATGGCTTCTGTCCGATAACTGGCTCCGCCTCCACGGTGGGAGCCGATCCCGGCTCAAAACCGAAGAGCTGATGTCGTTTGTATGCCCGGAAGATATGGAAAAGGTAAACACCGTCCTGAATCGTTCCGTTAAATGCAAAGCCCCTTATCAAATCAACTACCGTATCATTCATCAGGAAACGAATCAGACCCGGTTTATACAGGCCCATGGTGAAGTCAAATTTGACAAAACCGGCACGGCCGTCAAAATGTTCGGAGTCTCACAGGATATCACCGATCGGGTTCATCAAGAGGAGACGATCCGAGAAAAGCAGACACAACTTGAAGCCCGTGCGTCAGAATTGGAAAAGATGAATACTGCATTAAATGTATTGATCGATAACCGGAACGACAGGATGAAAAAACGGGAAGATGAAATTGTAGACGGATTCGAAAAACGGGTGTTCCCCTATTTTGATATGCCCATAGAGGCCAAAAACCCTTTGGAAATCGCTTCAATTATCAATGTGGTAAAAACCAATATACAAAAAATCTTATTTCAAGATGCCGGAACCGTCGAGATCTTTTACAGGGATTTCACACCAATGGAAATCCAGGTTGCCGATTTAATAAAAGAGAATAAGACGACAAAAGAGATTGCCCAGCTCCTTAATCTCAGCGCCAGAGCAGTCTATTTTCACCGGGAGAATATTAGAAAAAAACTGAAACTGTCTCATAAAAAAGTCAATCTGAGTGCATTTCTCCAATCCTCAAAATAATCCTACCAGGTTTTACCTGTAAAAAAACTGGTGTTTATTTGTAAACATCCATTTGTTTTTTTGTGCTATGGTAGGTCTTAATTCAATATATTCCAACGGATTGAATTTTTTTCATAAAAAAAGCACCGCGTGTTTTGAAGCAGGGTTTTCGAATTCTTTCTTCCTCATAAAAGATAACTCTGGTTTAATTATCTTCAGATGCCGGATCTGAAATGATTTGGTGGGCCGGAAAGTTTCAGGAAAATATCAAAACCGTGCTTATGAAATATGATGTTATTCCCGATAAGGACCGGCGTTTTTTACCCCAGCGTTGCAAGCACTGTGAAGATGCCGGATTCAAGTCGCCAGGGTTACGGCTATCCATCTGCGGCAAAACTTTGGTAATCAGGAGTCCGGCATCTTCGCGGTGTTTAAAAAGGGTAAAAAATCAGAAAATTTCATCTTTTTTTCCAGATTTTTTAGGCCTGTTTTTTGGGATATGCAACGCTGGGCTTTAACCCGGATATGTCATGGCAATTTGAGTGAAGACCCATGAACGTCTTTAATAACATTCCGTTGTGTTAACAACTAAATCAAAATCGGTCGTGACATATTAAAATTTAATCAAACCAATACAGGAACAGTTATCATGTTACAAGAAAGCGTTGAGAAAAAGCAAATTGATCGGGAAATTCAGGAACTCATCACCAGCCGACAGTTCAGCACGGCTCTGTTGGATAGCCTACCCTACCCTGCCATGGTTATCCGAAAGGACAGAACCATTTTAATGGCAAACAAAGCTGCCAAAGAAGCTGGTGCCGGTGTGGGCTCTTTCTGTTGGGATTCTTTTGGGAAAAGGGCATCTATGTCAAAAGAAGATAGGGAATATTACGAAAAAAACGGCACGATCCCCCCAAGCGGAATCAAGTGTACGTTCTGCGGGGCGAAAAATGCATTGGATTGTCAAGAACCGATTTGGGAAAAGGTTGTGGCCGATGATGTCTGCTATTCAGCCCATTGGGTACCGCTTACAGACTCGGTCTATCTTCATTATGCAATTAAACTGTAATGGATTTAAACGATGGGCCAAACGGAAGAGACACTTGAGCGGATGACAAGGGCCCAAAAGATGGCCCGCATCGGCACCTGGGATCAGGACCCGGTTTCAGGACAGTTGTGGTGGTCGGATGAGACCTATTCTATTTTAGGAATTGAACGCCGGTGCGCCCCCCCGGATTTCAACCGCTTTATATGCCTTGTCCACCCGGACGACAGATGCATCATTCTTAATAGAGCCACCCGTGCATTGATGTCGGAGGACACCCCCTACCAGGCTGAATATAGAATCACCCGTTCGGATCATACCGAACGGATCATTCATGAAAAGGCGGTTATTAAAAGGGATAAAAACGGTCTCCCTTCTAAGATAACCGGCATCATCCAGGATATAACCGAACGCAGAAAAACGGAAATTGAAAGAGAAAAGCGTATTAACGAACTTGAAAAAACAATTGAGAGCATCAAGACAATAAGCGGCTGTATCCCCATTTGCAGCTGCTGTAAAAACATCAGAGATTCTGACGGGTATTGGAGCCGTATGGAAGTGTATATCCAAAACCACTCCGACGTCTTATTCAGTCACAGCATCTGTGAAAAATGTGCCGAAGATCTTTATCCCGGCCTTAACATTCGAGGCAAATGACCTTTTGACGGGCAAACCAAATCCGGATCAGATTTCTCTTTTTAAGATTGTCAGGAATTGGGTTTCATCCAAGATATCTATCCCCAACTGCCTGGCTTTTTCAAGTTTGCTGCCGGCCTTTTCCCCTGCCAGCAGGAAATCGGTTTTTGCACTGACCGCCGAGGTTACCTTTGCCCCTAAGCTTTCCAATTGCTGTTTTGCCCGGCTGCGCGTCATGGTGTGGAGGGTGCCGGTCAACACAAATCGTTTTCCGGAAAACGGATGGTCTGTTCCGGAATCTGAAACAGGCTTTTCATTGATCACGTTAACCCCGGCATCCAGAATCTTTTGAACCATTTCCACATTTTCCGGGTTTGAAAAAAAGAGGCAGACCGCAAAAGCGGTTTCCGGGCCGATACCGTGGATCTGCTCCAGCTTTTCCGGTGTGAGTGACATGACTTCTTCAATGGTGGTAAATTGATCACTGATGAGTTTGGCTGCGTTTTCACCGGTATGATCAATCCCCAAGGCATAAATAAATCGTCGCAAAGAAACGGTTTTGGACGCATTAACGGCAGCGATCAAATTGGCGGCAGACTTTTCAGCCATCCGGTCCAATGCCGCAATCCGGTCTTCCTGCAGCACAAAAATATCAGCATAGGATCTCAGCATCCCCTCATCAACCAATTGGATGACGATCTTTTTTCCCATCCCGTCAATGTCCAATGCTTTTTTAGATACAAAATGGGAGATTCGCTCCTTAAGCTGGGCTTGGCAGGAGACATTCACACACTTGTTGATATGGGACCGGTCCTGTCTGATCCGCTGAATATCACTGCCACAGACCGGACACTTGTCCGGCATGATAAAGACCTTCTCATCTCCGGTTCGACTCTCCGGAATGATCTTCACCACCTTTGGAATCACGTCTCCGGACCGGATAATCAGTGCCGTATCCCCGATTCGGATGTCTTTTCGTCTGATTTCATCCTCATTGTGAAGGGTGGCCCGGGAGACGGTGACGCCGCCGACATTCACCGGTTCCAGGATGGCAACCGGTGTAAGGGTTCCGGTTCTCCCCACCTGAACGATGATATCGTTGATCACCGTGGTTTCCCGGACAGCGGGGAATTTATAGGCAACCGCCCATCGCGGGCTTTTTATCTTTTCTCCCAACTGCTGTTGCAACCCCATATCATCCACCTTAATCACCATGCCGTCTATCTCATAGGACAGGGTGCCTCTTAAGCGGTCCAGTTCCCGGTATGCGTCAATGACCTGGCTGACATCCGGACAGGTCCGGATATGCGGATTAACGGGAAACCCGAATTCTTTTAGCTGATCCAGCATCCGGGCCTGGCCGGTCAATTCAAGCCCATCTGTCCGGCCCACCCCGTATACAAAAATGTCCAGGGGCCGCTGTGCGGTGATTTTTGAATCCAGCTGTCGCAAAGATCCGGCAGCCGCATTCCTTGGATTGGCAAACAGTTTTTCACCCGCTTCCATCCGGACCCGGTTAAGTTTTTCAAACCCGTCTTTTTTAATGATGATCTCACCCCGGACCTCCAGCAGCGGCGGTGTCAGGGCGGTTTTTAACTTTAACGGAACAGAGCGGATGGTCCGGATATTTTCAGTGATGACCTCACCGGTTACCCCGTCCCCCCGGGTGACGGCCCGGACGAGGAGCCCGTATTCATAGACCAGTTCCACAGCGACGCCGTCCAGCTTGGGCTCCACCGTGTAAGCAACCGTATCTGCGCCGGTTAATTTGACGATCCGGGCATGAAAAGCCCGTACATCCCCGTCATTGAACGCATTGTCCAGGCTGAGCATGGGCAAGGAGTGCCGGGCCTGTTCAAAGGCATCCAGCGGCGGCGCACCCACGCGTTTGGTGGGAGAATCCGGTGTGGACAGTTCCGGGAACCGCTCCTCGATTTCCATCAGGCGCGCCAGCATCCGGTCATACTCGACATCCGATATGACCGGATCATCCAGAACATGGTACCGGTGGGAATGCTCGGTGAGTTCTTTTTGAAGCGAGCGGGCTTCCGCCCGTATTCTTTTATCCATGTTGTTCCATCTGCTTTGTAAACGTCAATAGGGTTTTAACAGCCGTCTGCCTGGACTGTTTAAAGACTTTTTTTCTAAACCCGGGTTTCCAGTCCGCAGCCGCCACACTGTCCGAGACCACTAAAATCGCGGCAATTTTCTTTTTCCTGAATTTGGCCACACTGAACAGGGCCGAGCACTCCATTTCAACGGCAGCCGCACCCAACTGCCTAAAATACGCCACCTTTTTGGGGGTCTCTCTGTAAATGGCATCCGTTGTCCAGATGGTCTGCCTGGACAGTGTCGGGCGTGAACCAGCCTGATCCGGATCGTCACGGGTTTCAACGGCTTTCCGCCAATGGGCTTCAAACCGGTCCGTCAATCCCGGATCCGGCCGGACAATAGGCAGATCCGGCGGCAACCGGGTATAATTGCAGGAGGTCCCTTCATCCACAATGGCCCCCTCCACCAGAACCACATCCCCGACGGTTAAGCAATCGTCTGTTGCACCGCACCACCCCAGGACAAGGATCTGTTCCGCCCCTCTTGCAATAATCGATTCCAGGATCATGGCGGCATAGGGAGCCCCCATATAGGGGCCGGCAACAGAAAGACCCTTATTGGTCTTTGGGGTGGTCATAAGGGTATTGTTAAAAAAAGGGAACACCCGGGGATCGGTCATCTGTTTTTTCATCCAATCGACATCGGGTTTACAGCTGACCATGACGGCCACCGGTCCCAGATCCGGTGCCCTCCTTGTCCCTAACGGCGGAACAATGGATTCACTATTCAGGTCCGACCAGGTCGGCGAACTCATCCTTTACCTCATCAATGATATCATAGATCCACATCACATCTTCAATGGGCAGCCGGCCGGCTTTTGAGGGGGCCCTGTCGCTCCCGTCCTTCTTTTTTAAAATTCTGGGGCCGATCTGAAGTTTGGGTTCTCCTTCACCGTATTGATGAATGGAAATCAGCAGCCCGGTTTCTTCATTCTTCCATTCTTTTATTTTTTTGTCCATTTCCGGATCATATCCTGCCATATATCTTCCTCCTGTTTTTTAATTATTTTTAACAAAGAAAAGTGTGTAATATATTCAAGGGCTAATCGATGATAATCCCTTGGTTTTCTATTTTTGCATCCAGAATTTTCGCATCTTTTATCGGATTCAGTATCTTCTGCCAAACCGGCTTTAATGCTTTAATATCCATTTGTTTACCGATTGCCCACAGGCATCCGCCGCCCCCGGCTCCGGTGAACCGGGTACCGCAATGACCGGTTTGGGCGGCGGCAAACAATTGTTTTCCCGTATCATCCAGAACATCCGGTGTCAACTTCAGTCTGATCTGCGTTTCCCGGTTCATCAATTCGGCAGCCCGTTCAAAATCCTTTTTTCCCAGTGCATCCCAGAACCGTTGAGTGATATTGGAAATGGATTCAAATGCAGATCTGGCACTGCCGTCTATGAATAAACGGACCCATCGGCTGTTGATATCCCGGGAGACATGGGGAATCCCGCAATAGGCGATCAAAATATTCGAGTTCAGTACGTCTTCATCCTTTGGATCATCAAACAGAGGGTGCCGTTCAAACACGGGCGAGGTTCGCCCCATTTGCCAGACCCATCGGTTCACCCCTCCGAATGCGGCGGCCAGTTGGTCCTGCATGCCGCAGGGAACACCGGCCACTCCGGCCTCAAGGTAGTGGGCCAGCCAGGCAACAGATTCAGGATCAACCGGTTTTCCCAATGCATGGGAAAAGGCGGCCGCCATGGCAACGGCTGCCGATGATGATCCGCCCAGGGCACTTTTAGGCGGAGAACTCGACTCAATTCGCACATGAACCCCGTGGGCATCAAAGTAATGGGCAACGCAGAACATCAGTCCCATGGGATGGTTGAACGGTGCCCGGCCATGTTCAAATTCAGCCGGTTCAAATCCCCTTGAACTCACCTTTATCCACCCTTTTTTAAAAGGAGACAGGGTGACCTTTGTCCGCAGATCAAGCGCCATGTTGATGCTGGACGGCACAGCGTTTTGAAGGGCCAGATAAAAGGTGCTGATATCTAGGGTTCCCCCAAAGTCAATGCGGCACGGTACGGAAACCGCCACCTCTTTTTTTTTCAACACGGTTTCAAGGTTCATTTTTTATCTGATTTCCCTTAAAAATTTCAAACTTTTAAATTCACGCCCGATGTGAAACGGAATAAACGCTTCCATCAAGGCCTGCCCTTCTCTAATGGAGTAATCTGAAAACCTGATTCGATCCGCCCGCCGGATATCGGTATGGCTGATCCAAAAGAGTTGTTTTATAGTGCCTTTGGAAACCGATACACCGTAGCCGGATTTCTTTTTATTACAACCGGGGCAGACCAGCCCGCCTTCTTTAAAATCAAACGCCAGCTTTTTTTGCTCAATATCGTCAATTTTTATCCCGCAGTAATGACAGGTTTCAAAGTTGGGAGAAAAACCGGACAGATTCATGAACCTGAGCAAAAAAAGCAATGAGATCACCGGTGGGGGAATCTGGCCGTCATTCAGGCTCTTAAGAGAGAAGATAAACAAGTCATACAATTTTTCCAAGCGTTTTTCCTCTTCCAGCCAGAAGTGAACCAGCTCCGACCAAAAACCGGCATACGCCGTTTTAAAGACGTCATAACGGATATGAACAAACCCATTTTCCAGATCAGCCTGGGAAAGAATGATCAGTCCGTCTCTGTTTTTTTTAGGATAGGTACAGTGAATATGATAGAGGCTGAACAGATCCAAGGCCCCTGAAAATCGTCTGATACTCTTTTTGGCATTTTTGGCGATCACCGATATCTTCCCGTTGGACCGGGTTAAAAAGGAGATAATAAAATCATGATCACCGTATTCAATCTTTCGCAGCAAAACAGCGTCTGTTGAAAATCCGGGTTTCTCCATCATATCCCGTATTACGACCCGAGCAGCCAGCTGGCAATAATCAAATACCCGTATACACTGACAATATCGATGGATGTGGTTACAAAGGGGCCCGTGGCAACGGCCGGATCAATGCGGAGCCGCTCCAGTATCAAGGGAACCATGGATCCCACCAGTGCGGCAATGGCCATGGATAAAAGAATGGCCAGCCCCACGACAGCAGCAAGTGCCAGGGAAAAAGGTTCAGATGCAAATGTGATGCTGGCAATAATTCCGATGAAAAGTCCGTAGACGATACCCAACAGGGCTCCCACGGAGAACTCTTTCAACACCACCTTTGAAAAATCTCGGATATCGATCCTGCCGGTGGCGATCCCCCGCACCACAATGGTGGAGCTTTGGGTACCGATGTTACCCCCCATCCCCATGATCACCGGGATAAAAGCGGCAAGACTGGTAAATTTGATAAGATCCTCCTCAAACCCGCCAATGATAAAAAAGGCGGCGACGCCACCGATAAAACTGGCCATGAGCCAGGGCAAACGGGTCTTTGTTCCCCTTAAGACGGTCTGGGTTTCGACAAATTCCTCACCCACACCGGCCATGCGAAGAATATCCTCGGTTGCGGCCTCATGGAGAATGTCAATGACGTCATCCACCGTCACAATCCCCACAATGCGATTGTCATCATCCACCACCGGCACGGCCAGATAGTCATACCGGGAGACGAGTCGGGCCACTTCCTCACGATCCGTATACGGTTTAACGGAAACAATGTCCGTTGCCATGAATTCCTTGAGCGGCAGGTCCGGCTGAACCACCACCAGCTGTCTTAGTGAGCTGACACCGACCAGTTTGCCGTATTCATCTATCACATAGATGTAAAACGGCATCTCCACATCCAGGTATTTACTCTGCAACGCTTCGATCACCTGCTTGGCATTCACGTCCTCTTCAAGGGCAACAAAATCCGTGGCCATCAAAGAGCCTGCCGCATCCTCGCCATAACTCATCAGCTGTTCGACATTGTCGGATTCTTCTGTCTGCATTTTGGACAGAATTTTATCGGACAGTTCTTCGTCAAGCAGAGAGAGGAGCGTGGC
The DNA here is from genome assembly GCA_028280105.1 of Desulfobacula sp. Classification (GTDB taxonomy): domain Bacteria; phylum Desulfobacterota; class Desulfobacteria; order Desulfobacterales; family Desulfobacteraceae; genus Desulfobacula. The sequence goes on from JANQML010000087.1 coordinate 117,621, forward strand.
CGCATCATCCGATGCCATATGATCAAAGGCGTCAACCAGTTTTTCAAAATCGACTTTTTTTACAAATTCCTGAAAAAGGGTTTCTTCTAGGGTGGAAAACAGCAGACCGATTTGTTCGGGATCATCGATCAGCTTAAACAATCGCTGCCGGTTATCGGGAGACAACTCTTTAAATGAAATGGCCAGATCCGCCATATGCGTCTTCTTGATAATATTCTGCAACTGTCGGGTGGCCCCCCGCCGGAGCAGTCGTTTTAAACTGGCTGTCAGAATTTTTATCTGTTCGTTTTGCATGGTCTTTCCTGAAGCGCAAACATTGAATTAAATTTACAGCATCCGCTTGATATGGGCATTTTTTTTCAGGGTTTCAAGCCAGGACTGAAATTTTTTTTCAACCTCCTCCTGATACAAAATACCTTCTATTTCATCGGCGGCCTGCTCCAGTGTCCGGTTGCCGTCCAGAACAATATCTTCTATAAAAAAGATCTGAAACCCCTGTGCCGTTTGAATAATATCTGTATATTCCCCCTTTTCCAGCTTTGAAATACTCTCCCTGATCTGCGGTGTAAAATTGGAAATATCGAACAGCCCCAAATCTCCGCCGTCTGATGCATTGGGTGCCATGGAAAACTGTTTTGCCAGAATGACAAAAGACTGATTTTCATCCAGTCTTCTTTTAATTTCGCCTATCTCTTCCCGGTCCCGCATCAGGATGTTTCGAAGGTGATGCTTTTTTTTTCCGGCATACTCTGCAATATGGTTATTATAGTATGTTTGAATATCCGTATCTGTAATGACGACCTTTGATTTGACCGCCACATTAATGATCCTTGCGTGCAGAAGCTGTTTTTTAATATTTTCCCGATAGACTTCAATGGTCATCCCTTCATAGCTCAGAGCCTTCTCAAACTCTTCCTGGGTCAATGATCTTCTGGCCTTGACGCTTTCAACGGCATTGTCGATCTCATCTTCGGATATGGATATACCGTATCGCCGGGCCTCCTGCTGAGTCAGCGACTGTTCGATCAACGCCTCCAGGAGATCCCCCTTCACTTTTTTGATTAATTCTTCCTGTTTTTCCCGGGAGTGTCCGGACGAGGCTATCTTGTTAAGAAACGGAGCAGCTTCTCTTTCAATATCCACCTGCGTGACAATATCTTCATTGATAATGGCGACGACCCTATCCACTACCTCTGCAAATGCCTTACCGCCGTAGCAGCACCCCATGGATAGAACTATAAAAAAAAATAATTGGATATTTCGCTTCATTCCTGTCTTCCCTTACCTGTTTCAGTATCGATTAAAAATGTTTTTAAGCTGTTTTTACCGATTTCAACCGGATAATCGTTCCACAGTTGCTGCATCCATGCGTCGTACGCCTCTTGAGTTTTTTTCATTTTCAACTTCGAAATCAGGCGTTCTTCATTCTGCAAATCAGATCTCTCTTCATTTAATCCTTCCGGTTTTCCACCTGAGTTTTCACCGGTTTTTCTAAATAGAAGTTTCGCTTTATCGGTTTTGTTGTTTTGATAAAATTCGACAATTTCATCTGGGGATATTTCAATTTTCTGAGTCAGTTCCTGATCAATAATTTTTTCTATGATCATCTTTTTTTTGAATCGTTTTTTCCACAGCGGATAGGATATGGCATTTTTTAAAAGCATCTGATCAAAACTGCCTTCGGGATATGACCTCCGAAACGCCGTTTCCGCCATATTTTGATCCGCTTCTGAGACCGTAATGCCTTTATCTTTTGCGGCACTCAAAAGGACGAGTTCTTCGGATAAAACCGTGACCAGATGAATAACCATGTCATTATATTCGGCGGGTTGATCTTTGATATTGTACGGGTAAGCCGCCATTTTCAGATCCAGCTCTTCGGCAAACGCTTCCGGGGTGATTTGGATGAATGAGGTTTTCAATACATATTCCGGCACAACAGGCGGCGGTTCAATGCAGGAAACCAGGCCGAAACAATTGGCCGCCAACAGGATATACATCCATTTTAATATCATCTTTTGCATGATCCGACTCCGGCTTTGACCGTAACTGTCTCCTGCCCGTAAAAATAAACAGTTGTAGCATTACCGCCTTTTTTGTGCAAGGCAATTCAGGCGGACACGACCATTTAAAAACGCATAACACATCATCTGCGGCCGTTTGTTAATCACTTGAAAATCTGTGTAAAGCAGGCGATTGAAACGTCATTTTTTTTTGTTGCAACACAAACGGCACACGATCAGAACCGCAGCAATCAGTGAAAAAAATGGCAGGCTGTCAAATGCCCGGAATCATCGTTATTTGGAATGAGCGTGGGCTCCTTTTCCACACAGATATCCCGGGCATGGGGGCAGCGGGTATTGAACCTACAGCCCGGTGGCGGATTCTCAACAGAAGGGACCTCTCCCTTGAGAACGATTCGATGGGATCTGTTTTCCGGGTCCGGTATGGGAATCGAAGATAAAAGCGCCCGGGTATA